>NZ_JARGEJ010000031.1:0-52524 GCF_029211245.1 Robertmurraya sp. DFI.2.37
GATCTCTTTTCAATTTCCCCACCGAAATCACTCCTTTAGCTTTATACTTATGATTCTATCAAATAAAAAACTGTGTGAGTAAGGAATCGTACGCATTCCTCACTTACACAGTTAATATTACACTCCCCTCATGAGGGTGTTTTTCATAGAAAAGCACTAAACAATTCTCCAAAAAACGGACCTTTCGAAAAGACAACCGCTCAGTCCCAATCAATTTTTACTAAAGGCTTTACAGCGGGACCGTCCAGCACCTCACCATCGATGGAAAATCTGGAGCCATGGCATGGGCAATCCCAAGTTCGTTCACCGTGATTCCATTCGACTTCACAGCCAAGGTGAGTACAAGTGGTGTCAACGATATGCAATTTTCCTTCATGATCTTTGTAGGCACCGCAGCGTTTGCCATCAACCATAACAGGAGAGCCTTCATCATTCGCCAATTCATCCGGCCCTTTTGGGATAAATTCGAGTTTGCCTTGAACAAAATGTTTTGCTACATCGGCATTTACACTAATAAATTTTTTTACATCAGGATCCGCATGAAATCTCTGTGGTGTAAAAAGCTCCTCATACGGGTTGGATTTGTTTAGAATAAGGTCCTTCAGAAGAAGAGCAGCCGCTGTTCCATTCGTCATGCCCCATTTTCGATAGCCTGTTGCAATAAGAACTCTTGGCTGATTTTCTGTGATTGGTCCGACATAAGGCATTTTATCTAGCGTATACATATCCTGAGCAGACCAGCGATATTTATATTCTTCAATTCCAAGTACCTGCTCAGCAAATTCTTCTAAGTTTAAATAATGCTGCAGCGTATCTATTCCCTGCCCAGTTTTATGACCCTCCCCACTCACTAATACGAGCTTTTCTCCATTTATGGGGGTAGAACGGAGGGAGCGGGTTGGAGAATCGGCACTAATATACATCCCGCCAGGAAACGATTTTTTTGTTTTTAATCCTAGAATATAAGCTCTTTCTACATACATTCTTGCAAAATAGAGTCCTTTTTTGTCACAAAACGGAAAATGGGAGGCAGCAACAATGTGCTGGCAATTTATTTTTTTGCCGTTACGAAGCATAATTTGTGGCTTTGCCCCATCGTCAATATCGAGCGCAGTTGTATTTTCAAAAATGGTTCCTCCGGCCTCAATAAACAGTCTTACAAGCTTATGTAAGTATTTAAGAGGATGAAACTGCCCTTGTTGATGCATGGCTAAGGCAGACTTTATCTCAATTTCAAAGGGAATTTTATTTAAAATCGAATTTTTAATGCCCAGCTTTTCATACGCTTCGTGTTCTTTAATAATTTTATCTTGGCCCTGAGCGGTTGTTGCATAAATAATCGCGTCCTCATCACTATAATCACAATCGATCTCATAAGTTTGGATCATTTTTTGAATGAAATGAAGAGCATCGCTGTTAGCCTCGTAGTACATTTTTGCTTTCTCTTGCCCAAAATGGTTAATGAATTCATCATAAATGATGTTATGCTGCGCAGTAATTTTTGCTGTTGTGTGCCCAGTTGTGCCGGTCAATATTCGGCCTGCCTCGATGATTGCAACTCGAAGCCCTTCTTTCGCTAACAAATAGCCCGTTGTAATCCCAGTGATGCCACCGCCTACAATGCCGACATCGAAGCTCTGATCCTCTGTTAGCTTATTAAAGAGTGGAAGCTCAAATTCTCTCCAATACGATTCAGGAAAAGTAGGCATTTGCTTTTTAGTCTTTTCAGTCATGATAACCCTCCATAAATAACATGCTGTTCATAATTTTTCCAATGAAGTGAAGTTTATGCATACTATGGACAACCCAAAAAGAGAACAGCATCCCACGAATGCTGTCCTCTTTCACAGTGTTATGATTTATTCGTCCGTTTTAGGCAAACGATCTATTTTCGTACAATCTTCAGTATTAAGCGACTCCAATAAAAAATGACAAAAAACTCCACCGACAATAAAGAAAACAATGAGAAAACCAATTAAGGTTGATGTCCATTCAAGCATCAAATTCCTCCTCATGAAAATAGTTCTTTTCCTACATATATGCGAAGAATTATGGAAAAGAAGAGGAATTCACTATATGTATCAAGAATAAAGTAGGAAATTGAGATAAGGAGGAATGACCGTGAAAACAACAGATTTATGTGATCAATATTCTAATGAAATTCAAGCCATTGGAGCTGAGTTTCAATCCTTTGGCAGGAAAAAAAGCTTTTCTGGCCCAATTAAAACGGTAAAGGTTTTTGAGGATAATGTGCTTGTAAAAGAAGCACTTGAAACGATTCCAGCGGGTTCTGTCCTTGTCGTTGATGGAGGCGGGTCTAAACGTCGAGCGCTGTTAGGAGATCAGCTCGCTGGAATTGCGGAAAATAGAGGCTTGGCAGGAATTATTATTAATGGGTGTGTACGGGATTGTGAGGAACTCTCACAAATCAATGTGGGCATCTTGGCATTAGGCACTCACCCATTAAAAAGTAAAAAAGAGGGAAAAGGGGAGAAGAATATTACGTTGAGTTTTCTCTCACTCGATTGGAACCCAGACGATTATCTATATGCAGACCAAGACGGGATTGTTATTTCAACAAGAGATTTGACAAAGTAATTCTTGCCAACAACATCCATGTTTTATTTTTCACTCTTTGTTGAATTCTATCAACGAGGAGGAGTGAATCATGCTAAAAAAAATGGTAATTGCTATTTCACTATTCATTACTGTACTAGCTGTTCCTACTATTTCGCACGCTCAGAGAGTACATACGGTAAGTCCAGGAGATTCGATGTGGAAAATTTCAGTTTGGTATCAGGTTGGATTATCGGAAATCATTTCGGCAAATCCGCAAATTAAAAATCCAGCCTTAATCTACCCAGGCGAAAAAATAACGATTCCAGATTTTGATGCCACGAAAAGCATTGAAAATCAAGTGATTCAATTAACGAATCAAGAGCGGGCTAAATATGGTCTGAAACCGTTAAAAGCAAATTGGGAATTATCCCGGGTAGCCCGTTACAAATCAGCCGATATGCGGGATCGAAATTATTTTTCTCATACAAGTCCAACCTACGGTTCACCGTTTGATATGATTAAAAAATTTGGTCTTTCTTATCGTAGTGCTGGTGAGAACATTGCAGCAGGGCAAACGACTCCGCAGCAAGTGGTACAAGCGTGGATGAACAGTGAAGGCCATCGGGCGAATATTTTGAACTCTGGTTACACTGAAATTGGTGTAGGATACGCTAAAGGCGGCTCGCAGCGATATTACTGGACACAAATGTTTATCTCCAGGTAGGAATCCTCCGTTTAGCGTGGTGTAAGATGACGAGATTTTCTGTGATTCCGGAAAAATTACCAATAATTCCGGAAAAATGATGCGGAAATCCGGAAAAATCAATATAATTCCGGAATTTTAAGATGCAATTCCGGAAAAAGCATAATTCCGAGAAACCCTGTCAACAGCATATGTTGACAGGGTTTCTATTTTTTAATTGGACTGAAATCCAACTAAGCCTCAAGACCGATTCAAAAATAAAGCTCAGGCTCGTTATGAAAGCTCTGAAAACGAGATAAGATGGAAACAAGAAAGGAGGCAACAAACAAAATGAAAAATTTCGGGTTGCTTTTAGCAGGAGGTATTGCAGCAATAGTATTGCTTTCAAATTTAGGTCCACTAATCGGATTGGCGGTAAGTGTAGCGGTTCTATACTTCATCTTTAAACAATTTTTAAAGACAGAGTCTTTCGGATGGAAAATTGCATTAGGAATACTGGGTGTTTTCGTGTTATTGACAGCAGCATCTAATATTCCAGCGATTATCGCCATTGTTGCCGCGTATATTCTATATATCGTCTATAAAAAATGGAACGATAAAAAGCCAAGTTATAAAGAAGAAAATGACCCTTTTCAAAACTTTGAAAAGCAATGGTCTGACCTAAATAAGAACTAAGTTATGTTACAAGTGTAGCATGTGAATTCAATCGTTATACAAGTTTGGTTTTATGAAATTAATGAGATTAAAAAGGAGAATGTAAGATGACAAATTTATTTACACGCATTAAAAATACAGTAATGGCAGATTTAAATGAAGTACTTGAACAGAAGGAAAAAAAGAATCCAATTGCCATGTTAAATCAATATTTACGTCAGTGTGAACAGGAAACTGAGAAGGTGCGCAAGTTAATCGCTAGACAATATCAGTTAAGAGAAGAATTTGCGAATGAGTATGAGAAGTCCGCTGAACTGGCACAGAAGCGGAAGCAACAAGCAGAAATTGCAGAAAAAGCGGGCGAGACAGAATTACAGCAGTTTGCTGCTAAAGAAGCAATCCACCACGAAGAACGTGCTTCTCGTTTGCATCAAGCATTAAACGATGCAGCGGCTGAATTGCAAAAATTAGAAGAAAAGTATGAAGTGATGAAGCATAAGTTAAAAGATATGCATATTCGTCGCATGGAGTTAATGGGCCGTGAAAACGTAACTAGAGCAAATCATAAAATGGATCAGGTGATTAACGAAAATGCTTTAGCTGACAAATCAGCTTCACGGTTTGGAGAAATAGAATCTTATTTAGAAAGATTGGAGAAAGACATTAACCACTCTTATCAAGAAAATATGATAGATGCTCGCATTGCTGAGCTTGAAAAAAAGATGAAAACGGATGAAAAATCAGCAAATTTTTAAGAGAATGACTTCTCTTATGGTAATGTGCACGAAAATCCCTTGAAATGATAAATAAGGGAGTGCATACTAAAAAAGTAAAGTTCTGCTGAGTTGCTCAAAAAAAGGGCGTAGTATTCTACGCCTTTTTAGAAATAATAAATTTTTTGACTCTGTAAGGCTGCAAAACTTCTAGTTTGAGGTTGAACTGCAGGTCCAGTCATTTTTTTGGTGATGAATACTAAGAAAAACTACTTTGATTCATCCTCGTAGGAACAATTGGTCTTAATTGTTCCGAAGGCGCCCTGCGCATTTGTTCCTAGAAAGGAGAAGAACATCATGCATTTTAAAATGAAAGACGATTACATTAATAAAGCAGTTCCACTAGGGATAATTCTACTACTTCTTGAGGTATCGTTTTTTAATAGTGGTGTGATTTTTTCTCTTCTAGTTGCTATGGGCATGATTTATGTCGGCAGAAAAAGATTACCGAGCACGACAGGAAAACTATTTTTTTGGTTTGGTATCTTTTTCTTTGCCATCAGTATTTTAAGTATGATGACCTTTAAATTTTTGTTATTAGCAATTGTTATTCACTTTATTATCCAATATTATCAATCAAGGAAAGAGCCTAAAACAGTTCAGCCGATTATAAATAAAGAAACATCAGAAGAGATCGTAATCGAGAAAAAACCGTTATTCGAAAATTCACTTTTTGGCGATCGAAAAACCCCTGACCATGTTTTTGAATGGAATGATATTAATATTCAATCGGGTATTGGCGATACAAATGTCGATTTAAGCTATACTGTTTTGCCAAAGGGAGAAACGGTTATCTTTATTCGTAACTTCATTGGAAATGTGCAAGTCCTTATACCATATGATATTGAAGTGAGTATACAGCATTCTTCGATAGCAGGAAAAGCAACGGTGTTTCAATATGAAGGTCCAAAGAGGTTTAATCAGTCTGTTCAATATGAGACAGCTGGTTATCAAAAAGCTGAGCAAAAGGTAAAAATATTCACCTCTTTTCTAATAGGAGATTTAGAGGTGAAAAGAGTATGAATATTATACAAAGACAAATTGGCTGGGGAGTTTTAGTAGCCCTAGTTGTGTTTTTTGTCATCACTTTGTCTTTTATTTTTTCTTTTCCTTTTGTCGGTTTTCAGGAGCTTTGGAAGCACAATTTAATGGATATTCCCATTTTATTATTTATCCCGAGCTTAAGTCTTTTAATCGGTATTGTCTTTGGAATTGGATCAGGATTATACTGGAAAAAACAGTTTCAAACTCTCGATGCTGTGCTTCATGAAGTGGAAGAGGGAAGAAACGTAAATATAGATGAAGAAGGTATGTTTGAAGATAAAAAGGTAATTTTACAACGAATTAAGAAGATTCAAAGGCAAATTTCAGAACAAGTTATATTATCGCAAAAACTGGCAAATGAAAAGGCAGTCGCTCAGGAAAATCGCATTCAAGAGATAATATCACAGGAACGCAATAGATTAGCAAGAGAATTACATGATTCGGTGAGTCAACAGCTTTTTGCAGCTTCAATGCTAATGTCGGCAATTAATGAAACGAATGAACATGAATCGAAGCAGTTAAAAATGGTTGAAGGGATGATCCATCAATCACAGCTTGAAATGAGGGCTCTGCTTCTCCATTTACGACCAGTGGCACTTAAAGGAAAAACGCTTCAGGAAGGAATTGAGGAGCTTCTTGTCGAACTATCGCAAAAGGTAACGATGGCAATTGATTGGAAAGTAGAAGACTTTCCTCTTGATAAAGGGGTAGAGGATCACCTTTTCCGGATTTTGCAAGAATCGGTGTCTAATACATTAAGGCATTCGAAAGCGACCGAGGTAGAGGTTCTTCTTATTAAGCGAGATGGTTTTGTCATTTTAAGAGTGGTGGATGATGGGGTTGGATTCGATGTGGAAGAATCAAAAGCAGGCTCATATGGGATGCAAAACATGTATGAGCGGGCAGTAGAAATCGGTGGAACTCTTAAAATCAT
The DNA here is from genome assembly GCF_029211245.1 of Robertmurraya sp. DFI.2.37. NCBI lineage: Bacteria > Bacillati > Bacillota > Bacilli > Caryophanales > Bacillaceae > Robertmurraya > Robertmurraya sp. DFI.2.37. The sequence goes on from NZ_JARGEJ010000031.1 coordinate 6,668, forward strand.
TAGTGTTAAAAATAAAGGAACACGATTAGAGGTTAAAGTACCGATATTGATGGAAAAGGATGAGGCCAATGATTAAAGTATTGTTTGTAGATGACCATGAAATGGTGCGGATCGGTGTATCTTCATATCTTTCAGCGCAGCCGGACATAGAAGTTGTTGCTGAAGCAGATAATGGAAGGACTGCTATTGATCTGGCTCTTGAGTTACGTCCAGATATTATTCTCATGGACTTAGTGATGAAAGAAATGGATGGTATCGAGGCAACAAGAAATATCATTGATAAATGGCCTGAAGCAAAAATTATCATTGTAACAAGTTTTCTTGATGATGAAAAAGTCTACCCTGCATTGGAGGCAGGCGCAACTTCCTATATGTTAAAAACCTCGAAAGCGAGTGAGATTGCCAATGCAGTACGGGCAACTTTCCACGGTCAATCCGTTCTCGAACCAGAAGTAACCGGAAAAATGATGTCGAAGATGCGTCAAAGGCAACAAACAGAGCTTCATGAAGAGTTAACAACAAGAGAATTAGAAATACTGTTGCTGATGGCAGAGGGAAAATCAAATCAGGAAATAGCGGATGAGTTATTCATCGCCTTGAAAACGGTGAAGACGCATGTAAGTAATATTTTAAGCAAGCTTCAAGTTCAGGACCGAACCCAAGCCGTTATTTATGCTTTTAAGCATTCTTTGGTGAAATAAACTTATATCACTTATAAAAGTTTCTCTATCGAAACGTACCCTGATCCAACATGAAGTGAAAAATAGTAAAAATCCTCTTAATAGATAAGAGCTAATTGACGGGCAGTCAATTAGCTCTTTTTTAAGTTTCAGACGTTTTGTTATGGATATGAAAACCATTAGCTTAGAGGCAAGATATTTGTAGTGACGTGGAAGAACAAGGAACTTACTGGCTTTTTTTATGATGAAAAACTTGCAGTAAAGAAAGAATTGGCGGTTACTGATAGAAATAATCTCTAAACTTGTCTCATATATTTAAAACTATAAATGAAATGGACCCATTTCATCATAACAAGAATTTTATTAATGGTTAGGAGATGTATTCATCATGAGTACGTTTATTAAGGGATCATTACTGCTAATTGTCGCTTCCTTCATAGGTGAGTGTGTAGAGTTTGTGATGAATATGGTTCTTGCAAAGGAGTTGGGTGAGAGAGGACTGGGGCTATATATGTCCATACTCCCTACCGTTTTTTTAATCGTTTTGTTGGCAAGCTTTGAACTCCCGATTTCGATTTCAAAATTTATTGCTGAAAAAGATGCGAAGTTTCATCGCAGTATGTTGAAGTCGGCTGTCCACCTCACGATAATAACTACCGCTTTTTTTATGATCGTGTTCATTTTGCTTATGCCTTTTTTGACGATGTTTCATGACTATCATCCGCTGTTCAAATGGCTCGTTCTCTTATTAATCCCGCTCATATCCTTCTCCGCGATTGCAAGGGGATTTTTTATGGGCAAGCATCAAATGGGCAAAATTGCAGTGGCAAACCTATTGAGGAAAATTGTTCAATTAGGATTGCTTGTGTTCTTGTTTCAGCTCTTTCAATTTGATTCAGAGACGTCGATTTTAATTGCCTTTTTTACGTTTGTTGGAAGTGAGATTGTCATTTTTCTTTATTTGATCCATATGTTTTACATTCAATATCAACAACTGAAAGGGAGACCAGCGAGCTTTATTAGCGGCAAAGAGGTTAGGAAAAATCTTATCTCAGTTTCCATTCCCACCACAAGCATACGCGTATTTCATTCTTTGACTCATGCTGTGCAACCGTTTTTAATCAAAGCCGCGCTTTTAAATGCTGGAGTTAGTGCGACCGTGGCAACAGAGCAATTTGGCCTGTTGGCAGGCGTTGCTATGACGATTGGCTTTTTTCCCGGTTTTATTGCCCATAGCTTATTAATTGTTTTAATCCCAACTGTTTCAAAGGCTTACGCACAAAGGGATATGAATAGACTGCAGCAGCTTCTTAGACAAGTCATGAGCTTTACACTTTTATATGGAGTCCCAGTTGTATTTGTTTTTTATTTCTTTGCTGAACCACTAACCAATTTGTTTCTCCACTCAACAACGGCTGCAGGATATTTGCAAGTGTTACTACCCTATTTTCTATTGCATTTTTTCGTGATTCCGCTGCAGGCGTATTTAATTGGTCTCGGGTTAATGAAGGACGCCTTCCTTCACAATATATGGTCATCCATGATTACGTTTGGTCTGATTTATCTTTTAGGTTCTATGAGCCAATTTCAAATGGACGGAGTCATTATCGGTATGAATACAGGAACAGTTCTGCTAACTCTTATGCACTATATGACAATATGTAAAAAAATCGGGGTGTCCTATTATTCGTTAAGAAGGGAAGTAAAACAAGTGTAAGTCGTTCATTTAGAAAAAACGATAGACATTAAATTTGGATGAATTGAGTCAATAGTCACAGCATAAGCAGAATAGTCTTTTTCTAATATAACAATAGTCAAATAATGTTCATTTTAGGTGAAGTTAATCACCTTATGTCAAATATCTGACATAACTAATTAAAGAAGATGTTTAGATGGAAACCCTTGTGCATCAAGGGTTTTTATTATTGTGCAACGTTATTGTTATAAAGGATGAAATCAGCAGTTCAACAGTTTGTCAAAACTTTATTACAAAAATGTGAAATTTATCACAAATATAATGTTATTCCTAAATGAAAATGATAATCTTTACTTGTAGTAAGAAGCAATAATTTAACATATATCAAAGGAGAGATTTATCATGATTGGTAAATTATTAAGAGAGAACAACATTGGCCGGCATTTTAACCGTTGTTCGTATTTACCTTGGATGGGCATGGATGACAGCGGGATGGGGGAAAATCACAGGTGGATTTGATGCAAGTGGTTTCTTACAAGGGGCAGTAGCAAACCCTGTAACAGGTCCGGATGGTGCAGCAGTCTATAGTGGTTGGGTAACATTTTTAGAAAGCTTTGCGATTCCGAATGCTGGATTATTTAGTACTCTTGTTGCTTGGGGCGAATTATTAGTAGGTTTAGGACTTATTCTAGGATGTTTAACAACAGCAGCAGCATTTTTCGGATTAGTAATGAATTTCTCTTTCATGCTTTCAGGTACAGTATCTCATAATCCAACTGATATCATCATGGGTGTATTCATTGCAGCAGCAGGCTACAATGCTGGTAAATATGGATTAGATCGCTACGTATTGCCATATCTTCGCAAATTAGTGAACAAAGGCAAAAATGAAGCAAGCCAATCAATAGAAGTATAAATTAATATAAATAAAAAGCAGGCAGAGAGAAAGTCAATTTCTTCTGCTTGTTTTTTTGTTCTTTGGCTTTGTTATATATCTGTGTTGATGTTTGAAATCAAAGTTTTAAAGAAATGAGCAATAATCGTTTTAACAATAATTTTTAAAAAAATGTAGGGGGGATTCCTCATAAATGCGTCTATTATTATTGATAGTTCAAGTGGACGGTTTGAGGGGGAATACTAAGTGCAAGAAAGTAAATGGCAAGAGAAATTCGAAGACTGGATTAGAGAAAATGGTCCATCATTATCTCTGTTTATCTATAAACAAGTACGAAATAAAGAATTAGCAGAGGATTTTATATCAGGAAGTGTTAATTTCGGCATATTTAAATCTAGAGCAATTTGAGGCTCGAGCAAATTTTAAGAGCTGGATATATAAGATTGCGATCAATAAGTGTCGAGATTTTTGGAGAAAGCAAAAGGCGGTCCAAAAATTTTGGGATGAAAAAGTGTATCATTATGAAATGGAGTGCTCGATCCCAGAACCTGAGGACTATGTGATAACTAGATCCTCAACAAAAGAAATGATTGATACGATAAACGAGTTGCCTACGATTTATCGAGAGCCAATTCTTTTATACTACTTTAAGGACAAATCGTTATTAGAAATAAGTTCAGCGAAAAAATTACCAATCTCTACGGTGAAAACGAGGATGAGAAGAGCAAGAAATCAATTAAAAGAAAAGTCACTATTGATGGAAATAGTAGCAAATTAGCTTGAAGTTTGACTGTCTGAATGTGATGAATCATGATAGGATAGGGGTTCTGATAAAAATGTTGACTGCCTTTACAGAGGCAGTTTTTTGTCGTTTCAGAAAAAATGGCTAGAAATATTTCCACGGAAATGAAAGAAATTTGACGAATGGCAAAAATGAGAATCATAAATATAGTTAGAATATTGAAATATAAATTGTTATAATAAAAATACTTTGACTCGAAACAGGGGGTGTGGAAATTTGCGGCCAATTTTGCTTGGTTTATGTGCAGCGTTCTTTTTTGCCACTACGTTTGTCTTGAATAGAGCGATGGAAATGTCAGGGGGAAGCTGGATTTGGAGTGCTTCACTGAGATTTATTTTTATGGTTCCGTTTTTATTGCTAATTGTAGTTAAAAGGAAGAATTTACGACCACTTTTTGAAATGATGAAGGAAAAACCAGGTGCATGGCTACTATGGAGTTTTGTTGGCTTTGGCTTGTTTTATGCACCGCTATGTTTTGCGACTGTATATTCACCAGGATGGCTTGTGGCAGGGACATGGCAATTTACCATTATCGCAGGATCTTTATTGGCGCCATTATTTTACGAAACTGTAAGAACGGCAACTGGAATGACAAAAATGAGAGGAAAAATCCCTGTTAAAGGATTATTATTCTCTCTTATTATTCTTGCAGGAATAGGTCTTATGCAGATTGAACATGCTGGTCAGCTCTCTGCCAAAGAAGTGTGGCTTGGAATTATCCCAGTTATTATTGCCTCTTTTGCTTACCCATTAGGAAATCGAAAAATGATGGTCATTGCCGATGGACGACTCGATGTTTTTCAAAGAGTGCTTGGAATGACAATAGCGAGTTTGCCATTATGGCTTATTTTATCAATATATGGGGTAGCAACTGTCGGCTTACCGAGTGCAAACCAAACATTTCAATCATTAATTGTCGCATTGTCTTCGGGAGTTATCGCAACCGTTTTATTTTTTAAAGCAACTGATATGGTTAAAGATAATATGCAGCAGCTTGCTTCCGTTGAGGCAACACAATCAATGGAAGTATTATTTGCACTGGTTGGGGAAGTGCTATTTTTATCGATTGCATTTCCATCACTTATTTCATGGACGGGAATTATGTTAGTGGTTATCGGTATGGTTCTACATAGTTATATTACCCATGCTGGCTTAACTGCAATTCCAGCCATTCAACCAAAAAGTGAACAAAATGGGTTCTAACGAGGTCTTCATGCCATACATATTTGGTATATGCTCCATGCGCAAGACCATAAAAGGGATGGAAACAAACATGGCAGTGATCACGAATTTTCTATTAGAGCCTCAAATGCTCTTTCTCCAATTTGTGCCCATAACGGGCTGTAGTGACAAGCCTTAATTTTTCCAATATAATCAATATGAAAAAAAGACTTTTCTGATGGAAAGGGTTTCAATTATAATTAATATGCTTTAAAACGATCAAAGGCTGACTACAGGATTCAGGAAACGGGGGATAAGCAGTGATTCCAATACATGAAAATCTACAGGGGAAAGTTGCGGTTGTAACAGGAGGCAGTGGAGTTCTTTGTTCAGCCATGAGTAGGGAACTTGCTCGCCATGGTGTGAAAATTGCGATCTTAAACAGAACGGCTGAAAAAGGGGAAGAGGTCGTTAATGACATTAGAGCTACAGGTGGAGAGGCAATTGCTCTCGCTGCTGATGTTTTAAAAAGGGAATCTTTAGAAGAGGCGAAAAGAGATATCCTCCAAGCTTTCGGAAGGGTTGATATTTTAATAAATGGAGCCGGGGGAAATCACCCCGATGCCATTACAGCAATGGAAACATTCGGTGAAAAAATAGAAGGAAAATCATTTTTTGAGTTAGAAGAAAAAGGGTTTTCACAAGTGTTTGCCAGCAATTTCACAGGAACCTTTTTAGCAAGTCAAGTATTTGGGAAAGAACTGTTAAAGCAATTATCACCAACGATTATTAATATATCATCAATGAGCTCATATTCACCGATGACAAAGGTTCCAGCGTATAGTGCAGCAAAAGCGGGGATTAATAACTTTACAATGTGGATGGCAACTCATTTTGCAGAGGCCGGTTTACGAGTCAATGCCATTGCACCAGGTTTTTTCTTAACAAAGCAAAATCGCGACTTATTAATGAACCCAGATGGTTCATATACAGAGAGATCAAATAAAATTATCGCACATACACCAATGAGACGTTTTGGAAACCCGGAGGATCTACTTGGTACTTTGCTTTGGCTTGCAGATGATACCTATTCTGGGTTTGTTACTGGAATCACGGTACCGGTTGATGGTGGTTTTATGGCGTATTCGGGCGTATAAAGACTCATTGTAATGGAACATCCTTTCTCTAAAAGACAATTTAGAAGAAATATAAAAACAGTTGGAAGTAAGGACGACATACAAAAGCTAAAATTCTAGAGAAAATGCTCTTTTTACAGCGATAATGATGTCATCGTTTGAATGAGGTTATTGGCTTTGTGTTCTTAATGATGCATTTAAGTGCCTGCTATTGTTGGGTGTTATAACCTGTGATTATTAGAGCAAAAAAGAGCAGCCATTAGGTTGCTCTTTTCCTTGTTCTGTTATTCGGAAATGTAGGATGAAATTTCGGAATTAATGCAATTTTTCCGGAAATGCGTCTGTTTTTTCTGGAAATAAGAAGAAAAATTCAGGAATTAATCACGATTTTTCCGGAATTCGTCTTCGTTTAAGTAATACACACGATTTTTTTTATTCTTGTCTATTTAAAATAGAAAGCCCGCTTATTTTTCTTTCAATAGATCACGGATTTCTTTTAGAAGCTCTTCTTTTGTATCTACTTTTGGCACCTCTTCTTTTATTTCTTCTTTGCGCTTCAAACGATTAATGACACGGATGACTAAGAAAATCGAGAAAGCAATAATTAAAAAATTGACGATATTTTGGATGAAAAGGCCGTATTTAACTTCAGCTTTACCGATCGTCACAGCAAATTCGGTAAAATCTAACCCGCCAATTAAAAGACCAACTAAAGGCATAATCAAATCTTCAACAAGAGAAGTAACAATTTTTCCGAAAGCGGCTCCGATCACAACCCCAACTGCCAAATCTATGACATTCCCCTTCATCGCAAACTGTTTAAATTCATTCCACATATAAATCCTCCTTATAAACATGTCGATTTTTGAATGAGTGTGAGATTTCTTATACTATAATGTAAAATATAATCGATGTACAATTAATAGGATGAAAGAGTTAACTGGTTATGAAGCACAAAGGCTTCAGTATTCGAAAGGAGAGCCTAAATGAATAAAAATAAAGAGGATACGGATCCTCGATTTAAAATTGCAAATAGAGAGGCAGTAATAGGCATTATTCTAGTTATCATTAATTTTGTCTGGTGGTTTGTTTTTGCATATGGAATGGGGTCTGGACCGATTGCAAACTATTCTTATGTTATGGGACTGCCCGCATGGTTTTTTTATAGTTGTGTTGGAGGTTTTATCTTAATGGTACTGTTAGTTACTGCCGTTGTGAAATTTTATTTTAAAGAGGTTTCATTTGAAGATGAGGGGAGAGATGATTCATGAATGGGGCGGTCATTTTTCCATTACTCCTCTTTTTAATTGGAATTTTTATGATTGGTTTATGGTCAAGCAAGTCTTTAAAAACATCTAATTCGTTTTTACAGGATTATTTTCTTGGGGGACGGCAATTAGGTGGTTTTATACTTGCAATGACGATGACAGCTACATATGGAAGTGCGAGCAGCTTTATCGGAGGACCTGGAGCGGCATACACGCAAGGGCTTGGCTGGGTGCTATTATCGATGGCACAGCTAGCAACGGGGTATTTTGTACTTATGGTGCTCGGTAAAAAATTCGCCATTATGACGAGAAGGTATAAGGCAGTAACATTAGTGGATTATCTGAAGGAACGCTATCAGTCAAAATGGGTTGTTGTTTTGTCTGCAATTAGTATCATTATTTTTCTATTTTCAGCAATGGCCGCTCAATGGGTAGGCGGAGCAATTTTGATAGAATCATTAACAGGTTTGAGCTATACGGGCTCACTCTTTATTTTTGCGGTTTCGGTGATGGTGTATGTTATTATTGGAGGATTTCGCGCCGTTGCATTAACAGACACAGTGCAAGGGATAGTTATGTTTATTGGAACATTGATCCTATTAATTGCCACGATTGTTGCAGGTGGAGGGATTTCCAATATTATCGCTGATTTAGTAGCAGAAAACCCAAACTTAATTACTCCATATGGATTTGATGGAGGATTAACACCGCTGTATGTATCTTCTTTTTGGATATTGGTAGGGGTTGGAGTTGTTGGACTTCCCCAAATTACGATCAGGGCGATGTCTTATAAAAATGCTCGGGCGATGCACCAAGCTATTATTGTTGGAACAATTGTCGTTGGTTTTATCATGCTTGGCATGCATTTAATCGGAGTTTTTGCTCGTCCTATCCTGCCAGGGATTGAAAAGGGAGACACTGTAATGCCATTACTAGCGATGGAAGTCTTGCCAGCATGGGTTGCCGGACTTGTATTAGCAGCTCCTATGGCGGCTATTATGTCAACGGTGGATTCCTTGCTCTTACTCGTCAGTTCTGCTGTAGTTAAGGATGTATATTTAAACTACATTAAGCCAGATGCGAGCAATCAGTTGGTGAAAAAGATTAGCTTGAGTGTTACAACGATCATTGGGGTGGCTGTCTTTTTAATGGCTTTAAGCCCTCCGGATTTAATTATTTGGCTAAATCTTTTTGCCTTTGGTGGACTAGAAGCGGCTTTTATTTGGCCTGTTGTCCTTGGCCTATATTGGCAAACGGGGAATAAGTATGGGGCATTGTCATCAATGGTTGTGGGCGTAGGTTCTTATATTTTGATTCATTCTTTTTTGCCCAATGCCTTCGGGATGCATACTATAACGTTTCCAGTGTTGCTGTCATTAGCCGCTTTCATTTTAGGAAGCTTATCGACGAAAAGAATTGCTTTAAAAAATTCTACTTTGTAAACAAAAAAGCTCTTTCTACATGACAACGGGGTAGAAAGAGCTTTCAATATTTTATTTTAAAAGAATGAAAAGGTTCTGTATCTTCCAGTTCGACAAAACTGATATCTGTTACTTTCGAAAAAGGATTTCCTTCACGCAAGCTGTCCATAAATTGTTCAAGATTTTCTTTGTCACCAACGGCAACAATTTCGACCCCGCCTTCTGAAAGGTTTCTAACCCATCCAGTAATCCCAAATTGAGACGCTTTCATTTGTGCAAAATAGCGATACCCAACTCCTTGAACGCTTCCACTTACCGTAATATGCAATCGGACCAAGTGGATTCCCCCCTTTTAGTGCTTTCTATATATCTATTCTACCAATATCCTCCCATAAACTTAGCAACATTGCAATATTCAATAAGAGCAGTTATAAAAAAGACGATACAAAATTATGTACCGTCTTCATACTTGTTAAAATGCCCAATCACCCTTACGGAAGACCGGTTCTCTTGAGCCGTCTGCATTAATCCCGTCGATGTCCATTTCAGCAGAACCGATCATGAAGTCAACATGGGTGATGCTTTCGTTTAAGCCGTTCTCTGCTAGTTCTTCGCTTGACATTTTCTTCCCACCTTCAATGCAAAATGCGTAAGCACTTCCGATAGCAAGATGGTTTGAAGCATTTTCATCAAAAAGTGTATTGTAAAACAAAATATTTGATTGTGAAATTGGTGAATTATGAGGGACAAGAGCAACTTCGCCTAGATAATGAGAGCCTTCATCCGTATCTACAAGCCGCTTCAAAATCTCTTCTCCTTCTTCTGCCTTGACAGCAACAATTCTTCCATTCTCAAAAGTAACGGAGAAATTATCGATTAAATTTCCGCCGTAGCTCAATGGTTTCGTACTGGCAACTGTTCCATTTACCCCCGTTTTGTGAGGGACTGTGAACACTTCTTCAGTAGGCATATTAGCCATAAACTCGTACCCTTTTTCATTGACGCTTCCTGCTCCCACCCAAAGATGTTTTTCAGGTAGCTCGATTGTTAAATCTGTCCCCGGCGCCTTGTAATGTAGCATTTTGTAGCGCTTTGCATTTAAATAATTGACCTTTTCATGTAAGGTTTGATCATGTTTTTTCCATGCCTCAACCGGATTGTCTAGATCAACACGAGTTGCTTTGAAAATGGCATTCCACAGCTTTTGCATGCTGACTTCTGGTTCTTCATTAGGAAATACTTTTTCTGCCCATTTTTGCGATGGAGCTGCAATGACTGTCCAGCTCACCTTATCTGATTGAATATATTTTCGATATGTACTTAGCGCCTTTCCTGCTGCTTTTTGGAAGTTAGCGATTCGCTCAGGATGAACCCCTTTTAACAGATCTGGGCTTGATGAAACGATAGACATGAAGGCAGCGCCGTTTTCCGCCAAATCGATCATTTCTTTCGCACGAAATTCAGGATATTCCTGGAAAGCCTCATCCGGTGCAAGGTCATATTTAGTTCGGGAAACGATATCATCACTCCAATTGACGATCGTATTATAGGCACCTGCTTCATAGGCTTTTTTTACAACAAGACGTACAAATTCAGCTGAATCTAGAGCGGTGTTGATCACTAACGTCTGCCCTTTTTGAATATTGACGCCTACCTTGACAGCGAGTTCAGCATATTTTTCTAAATTTCTTTGAAAGTCATTCATATAGACATTCTCCTTTGTTAAATAGTCATGGCAAAGCATTTACTGGTGATAATCTTGAGATCAGTTCTATCATACCGTTTATGATGGAAAAAATAAACTATTCGGTCTAATAAGTTGCTCTTTTATATAAATAAAAAAATCGGCGAATTTCGCCGACTTATTGTCCTAAATCTACATTATGATAAACTTGTTGTACATCTTCAAGATCTTCTAATGCATCAATCATTTTTTCGAATTGGGCTTGGGCATCTTTTGGAAGAGTTACATCGTTTTGGGCAAGCATCGTTAATTCTGCTACTGTAAACTCGCTAACTCCTGCATTTTTAAAAGCTTCTTGCACAGCGTGGAACTGGTCTGGCTCCGCATAAACAATGATTGAGTCTTCCTCTTCAAGAATGTCACGTACATCGATGTCAGCTTCCATAAGTAGCTCTAACACATCATCGGCTGTTTTGCCTTCAACACCGATAACGGCTGTTTTATCAAACATATAGGATACAGAGCCGCTGACACCCATATTTCCCCCGTTTTTACCGAAAGCAGCGCGCACCTCGGATGCAGTTCGGTTTACGTTATTCGTTAAAGCATCGACAATGACCATGGAGCCGTTTGGTCCAAATCCTTCATAGCGCAGCTCATCGTAGTTCTCCTCGGAACCACCTTTTGCCTTTTCGATTGCCCGATCAATAATATGTTTTGGTACATTATACGTTTTCGCGCGTTCTAATACGAATCTTAAAGTTTGATTTGCTTCTGGGTCAGGCTCCCCTTGTTTAGCGGCAACATAAATTTCACGACCGAATTTAGCATATATGCGACTCGTATTAGCGTCTTTTGCCGCCTTTTTGTCTTTAATATTATTCCATTTACGGCCCATAATTGAACACTCACTTTCAATTCTATTTAAGATAAATGATAAGAAATGATATTTTCACAGATCATATTATACCAAACAAATGCTCAATCAGTCACATTAGAGTGGAAATATAATGGCTTCCTTTTTTGGATAAATGAAAACATCAGCCAATATAAGCAAGCGCTAGTTAAGGCGAGTAGAGATAATACGAAAAAAGTCCATTGGTACCCGATCCATACAGTTAAGGGTATTGTCATTGGAGCGATCGTTTTGCCGAGCGTGTAACGAAGGCTTGCTGCTGCAAAATATTGTCCACGCATATGCTCTGGAGAGATTCTGGAAATAAAACTTTGCTGCAAACCAGCTACCATTAACTCTCCGAAAGTGAAAATTAACATTGCCAGCAATAATCCCCAAATCCATTGTGTCTGCCCAAAGAGCAGAATGGATATGGCGTACATAACAGAAGAAAGGACAAAGACATTTCGCTCTACATATTTTGTCATCCATTTTGTGACAGAAACGGTGAAGATTGCGACCAATAAACCGTTAAAAGCAAGAACAATGCCAAAGGCCTGTTCTCCGCCTACCTTAAATGCCCAATCACCAACAGACAAGAGGGTTTGATTGTGGACAACATCTTTAATGTAGAGCGGAAAAAGCAAGTCGAGCTGCATGAAAGTTTGCGATGCTAATACTCCTGCAACCATGAAGAGCATGAAGATTTTATCTTTAAATATAATCCCGTAGTCTTTAAATTGTTTAAACAAAAAATAATGCCATCTGTCATCTAGTTGTTTTTGACGGGAAACGGCAGGTGCTGTCTCGGTTGTCCACTTCGCTAGCGTAAACGCTAAGCCCAAACAAATAATGCTGCAAATAAACAGGAGCTCTGAAAAGTAGTTCGTGTAAAAGATCGCTCCTAAAAGGGGACCAACAACGACAGCGATATTAATAGACGTGTAAAAAACGGCGAAGACATTGCTTCGATCTTTTTCGGATACTACGTCGGCTACCATCGCTTGGCTTGCTGGCCAATAGATTGAACTAAAAAAACTAACGAAGGCAAAAGCAATAAATCCAATAACGGGCGATGTCGTCAGCGCAAAAATTAAAAAGCAGATACCTTGACCAAATGCGGATAAAACCATCATTTTTTTTCGCCCAAAGCGATCAGCGCTATACCCACCTAATAGATTAGCAATGACTGAGAATGCTTGAGAAAGGACGAGCAAGAAACCGGCTGTTCCTTTCCCGAAGGCTTCTGCAAAATAGATGGTCAGGAAGGGGAAGAACATCCAGAAGGTAATATTCATCGCTGCTTCTCCAAATAGACGGATTTTTAAATTTACATCCCAATCTCTTATTCTCATGATGGTACCCTCGATTCTTAAACATAGATTAAAAACAGCCCTTTTAGGGAAAATCATACTTCTTCAATATGATACGTCTTAAAACCAATCTTTTACAAGGAAAATATAAGAAAAAAACTTGGCTGCAGTTGTTCCAAAAAAGGTAGCGAGCATGACTGTCTTTAAACGGACTGGCGATATTACGCTCTAGGCAGTTGCTTGCCAGTGACGTCTCGTCAAATCTCCTCGTCGCTAACGCAACTGCAAGGCTTGATCGAAGCAGTGATCCCCGTCAAAGGTTGCGCTTGCACGACAGAAGACGTGAATTACAAGCAAAGGAAAACGGATCTGGTCAAAGGGAAGCAGAGCATTAGAAGTGGAGGAAAGCCATCCTTTGATTCGTAACATTACTCTTCCAGCAATCAAATTCCCTCAAAAAATTAGTTTCTTAAGCTCTTTAATTTTTTACAGAAAAAAAACTTTAGACAAATTCGCTCAATCGAGTTGTTTGTCTAAAGTTTGAAAAAGTAATAAAAAATTTTTCTAGCTTAATCTTTTTTCTCCATCGCAGCCTTCAATAAATCACCAAGGCTTGTGCCAAAGTCATCCTGTTGTGAATACTTTTGCACTAACTTACGCTCTTCACGTTTTGTTACTGCTTTTTTCTTTTCTTCTGCTTTTTCTACGACGTTGCATGGACGGCATTGAAAATAAAGTCCGGCTTTTCCTTCATGCATTTCCATTTTTTTATGACAACTAGGACAACGGCGATTAGAGAGCTTCGGATCTTTTCTTTTGCGATAACGACAATCAAGGCTTGAGCAGACGAGCATTTTCCCTTCTTTTGTCGTTCTTTCCTTAAGAAATGAGCCGCACTCTGGACATTTTGAGCCAGTTAAGTTATGGGCTTTATATTTTTGATTGCTTTTCTTAATCTCTGAAATGAGCTGTTCTGTTTGTTTACGAATATTTTGTTTGAACTGTTTTGGGTTGCTTTTTCCTTTTGAGATCGCCTCAAGTTCTTTTTCCCATTTTGCTGTAAGTTCAGGGGATTTTAATTCCTCGTTTACGATATCAATCAATTGCTTTCCTTTTGCGGTCGTGAAGAAGCGGCCATTTTTTCTTTCGACTACTTCTGTTTGTATTAAGCGTTCGATAATTTCCGCCCTAGTAGCAGGTGTTCCGAGCCCATACTTCTCCATTTGCGTGAGGACATCTGCTTCAGAGTATCTTGCAGGAGGCTCTGTCAGCTTTTTCTCCAAATTTACACTTTGCACAGTAAAGCTTTGCCCTTTTGCAATCGCTCCAAGCGTTTTTATGTCAGTCGATGTTTCTTTTTGGGTAAGCTTTTTGAAACCTAGATCAATAATAACCGTTTCGTTGGCAGTAAAAGTTTCACCATTTACTTCAATAATGGCTTTTACTGATTCATATTTGTAAGGTTGATGGAATAAGGCGAGAAATCTCCTAACAATCAAGTCGTAAAGCTTTCGTTCATCATTGGAAAGATCGCTTAAGTGAGAGCGTTCTTCTGTTGGAATAATCGCATGATGATCGCTGACTTTATCATTGTTAAATACTCGTTTCGCCAGCACTTTCCCTTTATTTGCGATAAGGGGCTTAACTTCGTCCCGATAGCTGGATGCCAATCCTTGCAAGCGGTCGAGCATCGTTCCTTCCATATCCTTTGTTAAATAGCGCGAATCGGTTCTTGGATAAGTAACGAGCTTATATTGTTCATAAAGTTTTTGCAAGACAGACAGTGTCTTTTTCGCTGAGAAGCCAAAGCGGTTATGAGCATCTCTTTGAAGCTCTGTTAAGTCATAAGGCAGAGGCTGCTGCTCGCTTTTTTCCTTACGGTTGAGCGCTTGAACACTCCCTTTTTGGCCTTTAATTTTCTCGACAATACTCTGAGCCTTTTCAAGAGCGAAAATTCTTTTCTCGCCCCTTTCCTCCCAGCTTGTTTTCAATGGTCCGATTTGGCCTTCGATCGTCCAATACTCTTTCGGCTTAAAACTTTGAATTGTTTTTTCCCTTTCCAAAATGAGAGAGAGGGTAGGGGTTTGTACTCTTCCAGCGGATAGGGGCTCCTGGAATTTAGTCGTTAATGCGCGAGTGACATTCAATCCGATGAGCCAGTCCGCTTCGGCACGACAAACGGCAGATTGATAAAGTGCCTCAAATTCTTTCCCAGGCTTCAGTTTTTGGAAGCCTTCTTTAATAGAACGGTCCGTATGGGACGAGATCCACAAGCGCTTTATCGGTTTGTGCCAACGGATTTTATCCAAAATCCAACGGGCCACAAGCTCACCCTCTCGACCAGCATCGGTAGCAATGATACAATCCTTAATATCCTTGCGTTTTGCTAAATGCTCGATGGCTTTAAACTGATGACTTGTTTGTTTCATAACTTTTGTACCCATTTGTTCAGGGATAATGGGAAGATCCTCAAGATTCCAATTTTGATATTTTTTATCGTAGTGTTCAGGCATTTTTAATTCGATTAAGTGACCGAGCGCCCAAGTAACAATATATTGATTTCCTTCGATGTAACTTTTATGAGATTGTTTGCACCCAAGAACGCGGGCAATTTCCCGAGCAACGCTTGGTTTTTCAGCAAGTACTAAAGATTTCATTTGTTCACCTTTATTTCCTTTTTGATATTCCTTACTAGTATAACGGATAATAAAGAAGAATGGTAATGGGGTCGTATTAGGAGGTTCAAATGATTAAGAGATTTTTGATTGAAAAATATGGTAAGGAAGTACTGAAATTACAAAAGAAATCTTATCAGGTCGAAGCGGAGTTGATCGGCTCGAATGAAATCCCCCCATTAAAAGAAACGCTCGCACAATTAAAGCAATGTGATGAGGAGTTTATTGGCTATTTTATCGATGAGGAGCTAGTAGGGGTGTTATCATTTAAGATTGTGAAAGACGTGATTGATCTCCATCGGGTGATGGTGCATCCTGATTATTTTCGAAAAGGCATTGCCAAACAGATGGTTGATTATGTTGAAAAAAAGATGGAGTCTCACCCATTGATGATAGTCTCAACAGGTGCAAAGAATTTCCCTGCGATCAAGTTTTACTTAAAGTTAGGATTTGAGAAAAGTGGTGAAAGTGTGTTCGGTGATATTGGTGTCGTCCATTTCACGAAAAGGTTGAAAAGAGACGGGTAGCATAAACCGTCTCTTTTATCTTTTTATTGCTCTTTTATAAATACAGCAGTGCCGGTAGCAACACACATCATCATGCCGTCGCGTAATGTTTCAAAATCAAGGTCTACGCCCACGACGGCATTGGCACCGAGCCGACGAGCTTGATCTTCCATTTCGCGGATGGCAATTTCACGCCCCTCAGATAACTTATCTTCATATGCACTACTGCGTCCACCGATGACATCGGTGATGCCTGCTAAGAAATCACGAACGACATTAGCCCCCATAATGGCTTCTCCTGTGACAATTCCTAAGTAACGATCAATAACTTTTCCCTGTAATGTTGGTGTTGTAGATACCAGCATTTATTCTTCCTCCTTCGAGTGCGCGAATGGCAAACTTTTTCTTAATTGGTTATATCTATAATGATTACGTTTTGAGGATGAGGAAGTTTCGTTAAAGGGAAAAGTTTTTTTTACTCAACATCTTCTTCCTCTAAACGGTTTTTAAACGCCTCTTGAACAACGATCAATTCTTCATCACCAATCGCATCCTTTGATTTACGTTCAACTAGTGTTCCTTCAGGAAATTTTCCTGGATGTCCTTTTTGCTTTTGCTTGAATTCCTTGCCTCTAGCCATCTTCCACCCCCCTTTCTGCTCTTTAGCTTACCCTCTTTTATATGCTGAGATTCAGTAAGCTCCAATGGACAATATTCGTGTTAAATGGACTAACACTTAACTTGTCTATTAATAGTTTTTATTGGTAATTTAAAATCAAATAATTGAAAGTTAAGGTGATGATTTGTGGTGAATGTTCGGATAGAGCAGTTAAAATCAATTGAAAAGAATGCGGGTGAACTTTCGGAGCTCTTAGTACAGGTAGTGAATGAAGGTGCTTCAATGGGTTTTTTGCCCCCGATGAAACTTTCTGATGCAAACAAATATTGGAGGCATGTTTTGGAGCAAAATGTCGTTTTATTTGTAGCCAAAATAAAGAATCAAATTGCAGGAAGCATCCAGCTGCATTTATGTACGAAGCCTAATGGGATGCACAGAGCTGAAATTGCGAAGCTTATGACTGCCCCTCATTACCGCAGAAATGGAGTAGCAAGAGCACTGATGAGAGCGGCTGAAAAGCGAGCGAGTGAGGAAGGGAGAACACTATTAGTCCTCGACACAAGAGAAGGAGATCCTTCTAATCGTTTATATACCTCTCTTGCTTATATTCAAGCTGGTAAAATTCCTTATTATGCAAAATCGGCAAATGGTCAACTTGATTCCACGATTATTTATTATAAATCTTTACATCCCGATAACTTTAAATAAAATGATTCTTTTTTCCTACCACTATTGCTTATTTTTTATCGCCTGTAAGGTTAATTTTGAAAAATTGTCGTGAAAACTAAAAATCTTGCAGTTCTTGTCGAAATAAATGATAGGATAGAAACAATAGTATGGACAAAGTTAAAAATGATAGATAGCCATTACCCTTCAGGCTGATTAATAACGTTTGTCACATCATGAAAGCGAAGCCTTGGGAGGAGCGAAGTTACCATAGTAGGTAACGGGCAGAGGACAGGGCGAAGCCATGAAGAAAACGAGCGTTTGCGGGCAGTCTTTAGGATAGAAACTATCTTTCTTTTACTGGAAAACCTTGAAATATTAAGCATAGTCAAATAGTTGCATAAGGGATAGGTGGATCAATAATGGATAAAACGTCGTTAATTGGGTTAATTATTGCAGTTTTTGGTGTTGGAGTAGGAATGGTTTTAAAAGGTGTAGGGGTAGGCGTATTAGTAAACCCTGCAGCCATATTAATCATTATTTTAGGAACGATTGGTACTGTGACAATTGCCTTTCCTACATCAGAGATTAAAAAGGTACCAAAATTATTCGGTATTATTTTTACAGAAAAAAAGTTAATGGATCCTGTCAAATTAATCGGAATGTTTTCTGAGTGGGCACAGTTGGCTCGTAAAGAAGGGCTTCTTGCATTAGAAGCGAAAACGACTGAGGTTGATGATGAATTTTTGAAAAATGGCCTTTCTTTAGCCGTTGATGGTCAAAGTGCCGATTACATACGTGATGTTCTAACGGAAGAAATTGAGGCGATGGAGGAAAGACATCATCAGGGCGCTCTCATCTTTACGCAAGCGGGAACCTATGCTCCAACATTAGGGGTATTAGGGGCTGTTGTCGGACTAATTGCTGCATTACAGGATATGAGTGATATTGATGCACTAGGTCATGCGATTAGTGCTGCCTTCGTTGCCACTTTGCTAGGGATTTTCACAGGTTATGCTCTTTGGCATCCTTTTGCGAATAAATTAAAGAGAAAATCTAAGAAAGAAGCTAAATTAAAGTATATGATGATTGAAGGTGTACTATCGATCTTAGAGGGAGAGGCACCGAGAGTAATTGAGCAGAAATTAGCTTCATACTTACCAGTCAGTGAAAGGAAGAATTTCCTAGAGGAAAGCGGTGAGAAGAGCGGTGAGTAAACGAAGAAAAAAGGAACAGCATGATGAACATGTAGATGAATCATGGCTGATCCCGTATGCAGATATTTTAACGTTACTATTAGCATTGTTTATCGTCTTATTTTCCATGAGTACGATAGATGCACAAAAATTGGAACAACTCTCACAAGCTTTTAATCAAGCTTTTACCGGTGGAACGAGTATTTTGGAATATCCAAATCCAATGCCTGAAGAGGATGCAAAGGCATTAGACGATATTGAAGCAGAACAGAATAAAGAAAGTGCAGCGGCCAGAATTGAGCAATTGGAATTAGAAAATATTCAGAAGAAAGTAAATGCCTATATTAATGAGAATAATCTCACGGATAAGCTCGAAACTTCCTTAACAGATGAAGGACTATTGTTAACGATACGCGATAATGTTTTATTCGCATCTGGAAGTGCAGAAGTACGACAAGAAGATATTCATACAGCAAATGAAATTTCTGAGCTCCTAGTTATGAGTCCGCCACGAAATATCATTATTAGCGGACACACAGATAATGTCCCAATTAGTAATCCTCGCTTTGAATCCAATTGGGAATTAAGTGTCATGCGAGCAATTAATTTTATGAAGATTGTTTTGAAAAATGAAAAGCTTGACCCGGCATGGTTTAGTGCGAAAGGCTTCGGTGAATTTCAACCGATAGCAAGCAATGATACGAGTGAAGGAAGAGCAAAAAATCGCCGCGTTGAAGTACTTATTTTACCAATAACATCTGAATAAATGCAAAATAAAAAGTAGTGCTGACCTAATTGGTTTGCACTACTTTTTTGTTGTCGGTGCTTTAATGAGTGTATCTACCTATATCATGTCTAGATCGATAAATGTCCTGTTTTGACCGATATTTTTGTATAAAGACCGAAATATTTCGATTTAGACCGATAAAATGAAATAAAGACCGATATCCAGAAAAGAGCTTCATTTAACTGGTTCTGATCGAAACATAATTAAGGTGCTTTGTTAGTTGCTGGTGAGGATTTCCCACTTTTCGTGTGACAGCTTTGTTTGCACAAAATGCGCGAATCAAAAATTCCTTTAATCTTTAGTTGGCTTGCACATCCGATCGAGTAATATACCTAGCCCGACCATGGAGGCAATCGGGATCGTGAAGTTCAAAATATGAAAAAAAGTCACTTTAATACCACCTTTCACGTATTTTAAAAGGTTATTACTATTATTATAGTATTATTTAGATAATTCAGACATAATGTTTTGAAAATTTTGTAAAATTGATTCGTTTGACCTAAACAAAACTTTTTTATTCATTTGACATATTTGGCCAAGTAATGAAATAAAATGTAAAAAGTAAGATATTTGAAGGATGTGGACGAAATAAAGAGAAAAACGTTCTTTAAAACGAAAAAATGACAAAATTTCCATATTTCAAAAACATTATAAAAAGATTAAAATTATATTAAATTCTTAATAAAGAACGTTTGGTGATTTTGAAAGAACAATTGAGAGGATGTTGCCGTTGTATCGAAAAAATTGTGAAAAGTGTCATAAACCTTCTTTTAGTAGCAGTGAGTTCGGGACTTGGTTATGTCCTGAATGTGGGAATGATTTGACGGCACATCCGTTCTTTGATCCGGTGACGTTCGAGCCTATTTACATAAAAAAATTGCCGGTATCGCTGATGAGTGAAAACAAGTCCGAAATAAAAAAGACGAACTAGGTCATCCTTTTAAAGGATGAAAACTATAACGAAAGATTTCAAATTGTCAATGCCTTTCCTTTGAGAATTACGAGAATGAGGTTAAGACTTTCGACAATAACTGCGAAATAATGAATTTTCTACTCTATATTCATATAGTAGCTGAAATGATTATGTTGCTAGATGCCGAAAATTGTTTGAAAATAATATGTAAAAAATTTTAAGTATTGACAAATAGTTACACTTTTATTGTTTGAAAGGCTGTAGACTAGAAATGGGATAACTTTCAGAAAAAATAAAGGACGCAAGAAAAGGGCAAACCTATTGAAAGATAGGGACGCAAAGTCTCAGGTCTAAGGTAGAGGTACTATGACGGCTGGACTGCTGAAATTCGTGCCGGATTTTAGGGGGAAAAATGGTGATAGAAATGAAAGGAAGAATTGAAGGTTTGGATATGGAATGGTTGGAGCTAATTAAAGAGGCGAAGAAACTAGGAATTAAGAAAGAAGAAATCCGTGAGTTTCTAGCTAAAAATACGGTTAAGCAATAAGTTTTTTGCGTTGCTACTTTTTAAACTATTAATCATTTACATGCATCATTTCTGACTTCATTTTAGACTAACATTTTAGACCATCACCGCTTTGGTTACCTAACATAAAAATTGAAAACCTGTTCTCTTAATAGAACAGGTTTCAAAACGTAGACAAAGTCAAAGATGATAGATAGCAGTTTCCCTTCAGATTGAGTGAAAACGTTTGGCTTTCGCGGAGTGAAGCCTTGGGAGAGCGGAGTTACCATAGTAGGTAATGCGCATCGAACAAGGTGAAGCAACAAAGAAAGCAAGCGTTTGCGGGCAGTCTGCCGGTTTAGTTTGTATTTAGGTTTAACATCAATTTTTTGCTGTTATTTGCTTTGGTTGGCTCTCCACTTATTAAACTCCAGATACTCTCGAAATTGTTCTTTAGAGATACCAGAGTCCATTGCTTCTTTTACGATCTTAATCCATTCTGAATCAAGCTCTTCATCATTTAAGTGTTCATGGATTAGGTAATCAACTGGAACGTGGAGAACGCCAGCAATTTTTTCAAGAAATTGAATGGACGGATTGTTTTGTAGATTTCTTTCTAAAGAACTTAAATAAGATTTTGCCACTCCAGCTTGCTCAGCAAGTTCTGAAAGAGACATCTTCTTTTCAAGTCTAAGCTTTTTTACACGATCACCAATCATGAATCACACATCCTATCAAAATGTATAATTTAATAATAGCAAATATTCAAAAGTAGTTCCATATTTAGAACAAAAAGTTCTTTCGGTTTTTTCAGCTATCCATAGTAAGTAAATAATATTTATTTACATAGTAGAATATTCATTCAATTGTGACAATACTCAATAAGACACATTTTAAATAATTCGATTGACCATTTGGCTCATTTCCGTGTGCAAGCAGTAAATTGCACGGAAATGAGCCAAAAATCGTATGATGAACATAATGGTAATGAGTCGATTTCCCAGTGTACAAAGTTATAGTAAAAGCCGAATATTGGCAAATAAAAACTTTAAAAAATATGAAAAGGTGATTGTAATAGAAAATTATTTTGATTGTTACATGAAAAGTATTACAATGATGAAAGGTATATCTGTACTTGTATGAAGGAGGACTAGCGATGATTGTTTTAAAATCACAAAGAGAAATAGAAATGATGAAAAAAGCTGGAGAAGTGTTGGCTTCTGTTCATAAAGAAATTGCTAAGATGATTAAACCAGGGGTGACTACTTGGGAAATAGAAGAGTTTGTCGATTCCTATTTGGCACAAAAGGGAGCAACTGCTGAACAAAAGGGTTATAAAGGTTATGAGTATGCAACATGTGCAAGTATAAATGATGAAATTTGCCATGGGTTTCCAAGGAAAGAACCTTTAAAAAATGGCGATATTGTGACAATTGATATGGTGGTTAATTTAAATGGGGCATTGGCGGATTCGGCATGGACGTACGCAGTTGGTGAGGTGTCTGACAAGACAAAGAAGCTTTTACAAGTAACGAGGGAAGCACTATATAAAGGAATTGAACAAGCGCAGGTTGGCAATCGTATTGGTGATATTGGTCATGCCATCCAGACTTATGTGGAGGCTGAAGGGTTTTCCGTTGTGCGTGATTTTATCGGGCATGGTATTGGTTCCGTTATTCATGAAAAACCTGATGTGCCTCATTTCGGTCTTCCTGGAAAAGGACCTCGTATTAAAGAAGGTATGGTCTTTACAATCGAACCGATGGTTAACATTGGACAGTATGAAATGAAGATGGACGATAATGGCTGGACTGCCCGTACGATTGATGGAGAATATTCTGCTCAATATGAGCACACGATCGCTATTACGAAAGAGGGTCCGATTATTTTAACCAATCAGGAAGATGCGTAAGGAGAAGTGAGTATTTTTTTCTGAGTTCTAAGCACCTAGATTCACGAATTTAAAATAGAGCCGGCAAATAAGGTTGTATAAGGGAGAAGTGTCATGAGACTAATTAGTATTGATGAGTATAATCCAAAGCTAATGCAACTTGCGAGGCCGATTTTTGATAAGCATAGACGTGTGTTACTAGGTGCTGGAAGAACGATACATCCTTCCTATCTAGAAAAGCTCGGCGCCCTTGATATTCGCTATTTATTTGTTGAGGACGCCATTTCCTTTGGGATTACGATGGAAGAAATGGTTGATACACCGACTTGGATGGAAGCGATTGATGCATTGAAAAATACTTATCGAGCTGTTGAGGAGAATCAAGAGTTCCCGATCCGTGAGATTCAAAGGCAAGTGGTTACGCTCGTTGATGAGGTAGCGAAACGGAAAGCGATTTTTCTTGTCCCAACATCGTCGCTAACAGAGGATTTAAGGGAGTATGCCCATGCCGTCAATGTCGCTCTTATTTCTCTACAATTAGCGAAAAAGCTAGGAATTTCTCAGAAGCAATTAAAAGAATTGGCACTGGGCTGTCTCCTTCACGATATCGGAAAGGCAATTAAGGAAGAAACACAGCACCATGCGAGAAGTGGTTTTGAGTATTTACGAAAAATAAGAGAAGTTAGTCTTTTATCAGCCCATGTCGCATATCAGCACCACGAAGCAATTGATGGAAGTGGAAAGCCGAGGGGATTAGAAGAGAAAGAAATTCATGAACTTGCTCAAATTTGTGCGCTTGGAAATGTTTATGATCATGCGATATCAAGAGATGGACTTCCACCTCATGAAGCAATGGAATATATTATGACAAAAAGTGACACATGGTTTACGGCCGAGCTTATTAGTTTATTTGTCCAACAAGTACCAAGTTATATTCCTGGAACGAAAGTCAGACTCAATAACGGTCGTACAGCAATTGTGACGAAGATTCTTAGAAATTTACAAAGGCCGTACATACGCTATTTAGATAGTGAAGAGGAAGTTTCATTAGGAGACTGCCATACGCTTCTCATAGCAGAAGTGCTAAATGGCTGAGCGCAATAAAGAAGAGGCCCCCAAATGATGATCACAGTTCATGGGGAGCCTCTTTTTTATTATTTAGAATTTATAAAACGTAAATAACTCTAAATCAATTTGCCATTGTCTAGATCCGGCATTTTAGAACGTATCAAATTTTCCCTTCCGTCCGTACGATAAGTCAACATTGGTCCCTTATCAATCGCCGAGTTTCCTATAACTTTATATCAATAGTCCAATTTGTACGGGGCTGAGCAAAGCGCCTGCGCTTTTGATCTTACCAACATTGATTTCATCATGTCTACCGCTAATCAATATATTACGATCGAAACGGTTTTAACTCGAAGTGTTATTCACTATGTAAAAAAGCGGTCATTGCTTTCTTAAATTTCCAAGTTCTTCTGCGAGAGCTTGCATTTCGTTGGGGCTAAAGGAATTTTTTTTCATGACAAGCTCATAAATTTCTTTTAATTCTTCATACATATTCTCATCGAAATGGGATGGTTTAATGGCCCCAAGGTTTAAAACTTTGAGCTTTTCTTTAATTTTTTCAATCATATACTCCACATTTTCTACCGATGCTGTTGTTAAATTCATACTTTTTCCACCTTTCGTTTAAGTTAGACTTCGCTTCTTCCAAGGTAAAATCAATTCTACTATTTACATATTCTTCATTGTTTTGTCCCATTCATAAACAGATAAATTTTTGCAATTTCGCATTTGTAACATCCTTTAGTGAATATTATCATCTTTCCATAGTTTATAACAGGTATTCCACGGATTTTTATGAAATCATAACAAACAGTTGCATGTTTGAGGTCAAATCGAAGAAAATGGTAGATGGGAGGTATGCTATATATGGTAAAAGTTTTGTTCGTCTGTCTCGGGAATATTTGTCGTTCTCCGATGGCTGAGGCGATGTTTCGAGATGCTGTGAAGCGGGAAGGTTTAGAAGGGGAAATTATGGTTGATTCAGCGGGGACTGGAGACTGGCATATTGGACAACCACCCCATCAAGGAACAGCCAATATATTAAAGACAAATAGCATTGATTTTGCAGGAATTAAAGCTAGACAAATCCAGCCAAAAGATTTGCAGGAATTTGATTATATTATTGCGATGGATAGCGATAATAAGAAAAATATTACTAAACTGCAATCGGATTTTTCAAAAGCAAATGTTGAAGTTCTACTGGATTATGTTCCGCATATAAAAGATAAGAATGTTCCTGATCCTTATTATACGGGAAATTTCCAAGAAGTATTTGATTTACTGAAGCAGGGTTGTGAAAAACTATTAAAACATATTAAACAAGAACATGCTTTACAGTAACTGAGCATTTTGCTTAATCATGCTCGATGAGCAATCTTCAAGTAGAGTTCAGCATAAAATTTACAGTCATAAGTGATGTAAAAGGCAGTGATTGGGATAGAAAGGAAGGGCATAAAAATGGGGAGTACAGATAAATTTTGGAAAGGTATTCTACTCGGAGCAATAGCTGGTGGAGCGATTAGTTTGCTCGATCGGGAAACGAGAAATGCGGTAGCAGCAAGCTGTAAATCGGGGGCTAAAAACGTTGCCCACTTTATTACGCATCCAAATGAAACAGCAGAAAAACTAATAAATACAACAGCGCAGCTGCGATCTACAGTTGAACAAGTAAGTGAGGACGTATCTTTTATTGCGGAAAAGGTCGAAGAGCTTAGAGAAGTAACGCCGACAGTAGTTGGAATTGTCCATGATACGAAAGAAGCTTTTATTAAAGATCATGATGAGGAAGATGTTTAACAAGGTAAGGTAGGGGTGGGGTAATGGCATTGTTAAATGTTAGAGGATTAATGTTGCTGTGGAAGAGAATCGGCGAAGATGATGTAATGGGCTTAGCAGCTCAACTGGCTTATTTTTTTCTGTTATCGTTATTTCCACTCCTTATTTTCTTAGTGACACTCTTACCTTATTTACCGATTACACAAGACGAAATGCTTAGCGTTGTAGCTGATTTTGCCCCAGGAGAAACAATGACTTTCATCGAGACGAATTTAAATGAAATTATGAATCAACAAAATCGAACGCTCCTTTCTTTCGGGATTATTGCGACGATGTGGTCTGCTTCGAATGGAATTAATGCTATTATTCGTGCATTAAATAAAGCTTACGATGTTAAGGAGAACCGCTCCTTTGTAGTAGCAAGGGGAATGGCGATTATTTTTACGGTTGCGATGATATTCGTGTTCATTATCGCGCTCTTACTTCCGGTTTTCGGTAAACAAATTGGGATGTTTTTATTTGCAAAGCTTGGATTCTCAAGCCATTTTTTAAGTTTTTGGCATATGTTAAGGTGGATTTTAAGCTTTTTGATTATATTTATCGTCTTTTTAGTGCTCTATTGGCTTGCTCCAAACAAAAGATTTCAGTGTATTGATGCGGTTCCAGGGGCGATTTTTGCAACTGTAAGCTGGTTAATTGTTTCTTGGGGTTTTTCCTTTTACGTAAGCAATTTCGGAAATTACTCAGCCACATATGGGAGCATCGGTGCAGTTATCGTGTTATTGATTTGGTTTTATTTAACGGGCATTATTATTATTCTTGGCGGAGAAGTGAATGCATTGAATCAATTTTTAAAGGATGAAACATGCTGAAACGCCAGTAGTTACAAAATAAGAGCAATGCTTGCAATGAGCGAGACAGAGACGGGGATATACGCAAAACGCATGAAATCAAGGTTTGAAAATTTGATTTCATGCGTTATTTTAATTTCCACTGGATCTTTTCCCTGTCATCAGCATTTTTCACAAGGTGCCTGAGCAAAGTTACGACTTTAATAGGCGCAAACCGTTTAAAATGACCAAAATGGTGCTGCCTTCATGACCAATTACACCAAATGGAAGGTCGATAAATTGCAGGAAGTTAGAGACGATTAGCACCATAATAACAGAAATGGAGAAAATAATGTTTTGCTTAATGATACGATTCATCTTTTCAGACAATTGAATGGCTTCGGCGATACGTGGCAGGTCATTTTTCATTAGAACAACATCAGCAGTTTCTAGAGCGACTCCAGAACCGTCGCCCATCGCAATTCCAACATTGGCAGTTGCGAGAGCAGGTGCGTCGTTTATACCATCACCAACCATGGCGACATGACCATACTCTTCTTTAATTCTTTTTAAATTTTCTACTTTATCTTCCGGTAAACATTCTGCGAAATAATCATTGACGTGGCTTTCTGAGGCAATCGCATGAGCTGTATTTTTACTATCACCTGTCAACATTACGGTGTAAATTCCTTTTTGTTTTAATTGATCAATCGCTTTTTTGGTTTCATCGCGAACGACGTCCTTCAAAGCGATTAAGCCAACGATCTCCCCATCTTTTTGTGCAAAAACGATCGTTTTTCCTTCCTGAGCTAAACGCAATGCTGCTCCATCTAAAAATGATTCTGCTGCTTCTCTTCCGACGAAATCTGCTTTTCCTATTTTCCACAATTCATGCTCGTAAGAGGCTTTCACGCCGTAGCCTGAAATATCTTCAATACTTTCAGGTTGGATAAGTCCTTCCTGCATATGTTCTTTAGCATAATTGACGATGGCGTTTGCCAACGGATGATTGGAGTGACTTTCAATCGCTGCTATTTTTAATAGAAATTCAGTATTGGAAATTTTTTTACTTGCTAAAATGTCCGTGACCTCAGGTTTTCCTTTCGTTAACGTCCCCGTTTTATCGAACGCAATGGCGCGCAAATGACTTAAATTTTCTAAATGGACTCCACCTTTAAAGAGAATTCCACGCCGTGCACCGGTTGAAATGGCCGATAAGGTTGCAGGCATAATTGAAGCGACAAGGGCACATGGAGAAGCGACAACTAATAAAATCATGGCACGGTAAAAAGTCTCAGTCCAACTCCATCCTAGCAAGAAATGTGGCAGGAACATCATGATCGCAACAACAGTAAGAACAACTTTTACATACGTCCCTTCAAACTTCTCAATGAATAGCTGTGAAGGCGATTTTTCACTTTGAGCAGATTGAACAAGTTGGATAATTTTCTGGAAAAGAGTATCGCTACTTTCTTTCGTGATTTCAACTGTGAGTGAGCCGTTCAAGTTGACTGTCCCAGCATAGACATCTTCGTGAATACCTTTTGATACTGGAATAGATTCTCCAGTAATGGCAGCTTCGTCAAGGTGACTCTGTCCCTTGACAATTCTTCCGTCGGAGGGAATTCTTTCCCCTGGCTTAATAAGAATGAGATCACCAATCTTTAATTCAGCAACAGGGGTGATCTTCTCCATCCCATTTGAAACGACTAGTGCTTCTTGCGGCTGCAACTCCATTAGTGCTGAAATTTCCTTATGGCTTTTATTCATCGTATAAGTTTCCAAAGCGCCGCTTAAGGAGAAAATAAAGATGAGAATGGCTCCTTCAGTCCAGTAACCAATAACAGCAGACCCAATTGCTGCAAAGATCATCAGCATTTCAACGTTTAATTCCTTCTCTGCAATGGTACTTTCAATGCCTTCTTTTGCTTTTGCATAGCCTCCAATCAGAAAAGCTAGCACGAAGGAAACAACTGAAGCGGTTGATAAGTCATTTTTTTCAAGTAGCCAACCGATAGCAATCAAGAGACCGCTTGTAATCGCGGCGATTAGTTCAGCATGGGGCCAAATCTTATCCAAGAGCCCTTCTTGTTGGCTGGCTTCTGTATTCGTTAATCTTTTTACTTCTGTGTTCATCTTCACATCCCCCAATGATAACTGATTTCAATTAGTTTTTTCTAATTGAGAAAAATAATCAACATCAATACCCTAATAAAACACGAAAGCTGTCACCCAATAGGCAACAGCGGAAAATCATAATAATTACTTATTTATATTTATTATAATTATAACATTCGTTTTCAAGATGTAAAGCCTTATTTATAGATTTTATTAACCAATTGTATTGAAAATTTTTTCGCTCATTTCGTGTAATGATTGATTTCTCAAAAAATGAGCGAAGAGCTTATTTATAAGCTGCAGAGTGTCGACAAAAGCCATCGAGAGGCAACCTCTCGATGGCTTTTGTCATTTTTGGATAGTTGGCAGTAAAAATCCGTTGATTTCCGCTCCGGGCACTTGCTTTCCGGGGGGCAGGCGGTGAGCTTCCTCAGAGCTGTCGCTCCTGCGGGATCTCACCTGTCCTGCAAATCCCCCAGGAGTCAAGCACCCTCCACTCCAATCAACTAGTTTCGCTCCACTCAAGCAGTTTGCCAAGTCCAAGTCGCCATCTTTTTTAAGTTCGCAGCAAAAGTAAGCATCGCCTACATAGACCTTGTTTTTAAGACCTCGTAAGGTTGTCCATCGCATTCCATGCTTTTCTTTTGCATCCGCCAAAACACGTTCAATCATCTCTTTGCGTTTCGCGTATATCTGTTTGATTTCTCCATGGTGACGTAAATGTTCTGCCTCTTCTATGTAAGCTTCCCAAATATGACGTTGTATAAGCTTTTGATGGTTGTTACTTTCAGTGCTTCTGCACAAATCGATGGAATGGATTTATATTGCTTATATCCTTCCTTCGTTGTCGTCGTGTATTTCAAAACCTGCCCTTGTGGGCAGAGGTAACAATCATAATACTTATCATAGACATAATCATGTTTTCGGAAGAAACCATCTTTCGTTTTTGGACGCGTGTAAGGGAGGATAGGTAACATCTGGTTCTCTAATAGAAAGAAAGTTCGTGATTGCGGGAGTTTTATAAGCTGCGTCAGTAGCTACTGCGAGTGGATTCTTTACCCTTTCTAAAACCTTCTCGACAAGCGGTTGTAACCTATGACTATCATGTACATTCCCCGGAGTCACTATCGTGCCTAACACAAATTCTTTTTCATCCGTGGTTGTATGGAACGAATCCCAAATATGTATGGGATGAAAATCATCTTAAAAAGAACTACTGGATCGATACTGGACGACCAACCCTTGAATATCAGTTTTCAACTAAGGGATAGATGAACGAAAAATCAATAGCTGCCTCTAGCTTGCGCACTAGATGATCGTCAGGAACTAATTGATCTATGGTCAGTTTTTCTAATTGCGCACGGTCATTAGACTGGTTTCTCGTCATCATGGTACGTCACCTCGAAAATGATTTATCCTATTTGAAGTTGATTGGAACGGAGGATGGCGACTCCTGCGGGAAAAGCGGGAAAGTCGAGACCCTGGACTAAGCGCAGCGAGGGAAGCGGCTCGGCCCCGCCCGCGGAAAGCGCCACCCTTCGTTATAATGAACCTATACTATCTATCATAATTCTATTTTAAAGAAAAAAGACTGTAGACAAACTCGAAGGATTTCAGTTTGTCTACAGTCTGAAGCTTATTTATAAGCTGATTGTTGCTGCTGTGGCTGAAAGAAAAATAAAGCAACAAAAATGGTTAGTAACATAAAAGCAATTAAATAAAAGAAACTTATCCCTTCAACGTATTCAATCATCAATCCGCCTATGAATGGACCAGTAATGCTTCCAAAACTAAAAAATATGCTGCACATTATATTTCCTGCAGGTAGGAGATGTTTTGGCAGGAGATCTGCCATATAGGATATCCCAAGCGAAAAGGTGGAACCGACAAGCATTCCTGCGATAAAAAAGCAGGAAAATAAAGCAGCTTCTGAGCCTTCAAGAATAGCGGCAGCAACAAAGGTGAGAAATCCTGAAATCATGACAAATCGTAAAATTTTCTTGCGTCCATAGTGATCGCTCATAAGTCCAAGCGGCATTTGAAATACAATGGTTCCAATTGCAAATGCTGGTAAAATAATCGACACAGCATTTATATCAACACCGATTCGTAACGCATAAACAGGAAAATTCCCGTTTAAGGTTGCTTCAAGAAAACCATAGCCAAACGGGGGAAGAAAAGCTATCCATGCATACTTCCAAACTTGACTAAAACGTTGAAACGTGCTGAAAAAAGAAGTTGCTTCCGTTGAATCATGGTCAGGGATTTCATTTTTAAGGAGAAAGATGGTCACCCAAGCAGTGAAACTTAGCCCAGCTGAAATAATAAAAGGAAGAGATTCACTTATCGATAACAGGCGGGTCATCATTGGCCCGATTGCAAAACCTAAGCTGAAAAAGAGGCCGTATAAGGCAATGTTCCTGCCGCGATTTTTCACAGTAGAAAAAGAAGTGATCCATGTTTGAGTCCCGAAATGGAGCATATTGTCACCGATTCCGATCAATAGTCGCAAAATAAACCAAAACCAAAGTGATTTCCAAAATGGAAAAAGAAAAAGTGATAGGAGAACGATCAAACCTCCGAGAACGATGATCGGTTTGTAGCCAAATCTTTTTAACGGTTTTTCCAAAAAAGGTGAAATTAATAAAATTCCGATGTATATACTCGTCGCATGCAACCCATTAATGCTTGATGAAATTCCATCTTGCTCGAAAATAATGGCGATTAGCGGGAGGATCATCCCTTGTGAAAAACCAGAAATGGCAACAATTCCTACGAGGATCCAGAGCCGTAGATTCATGTTTCATACCTCATTATTTATGTATTTTACCTGATGGTACATGAGAAAAACGATTGTTGGCAAGTAGATTTTTTGTCAAGAAGCTCTGCAATTTGTATGATAGGAGTAGAGCTTAGGAGGATGATGGTAATGGAATTTCATATGAAAGAAATAGGTTTTTATACAGAAACGGCAAATGGGCGCTTAAATATTGCTGGAGATGAAGAGCACGGGTTCCGACCTTTTCAATTATTGGTCTCCTCGGTTGCGGTTTGCAGCGGCGGGATAATGAGAAAAATTTTAGAGAAAAAACGGATTCCGTATGAGGATATCCATATTAAAGCCGATGTTGTTCGCAATCCAGAAAAGGCGGATAAAATAGAAAAGATTCATCTTCATTTTACGCTTACAGGCATTGAGATTTCGCAAGCTCAAATGGAAAAGGTCATGGCTCTTACTGCGAAAAACTGTTCATTGGTTCAATCTGTAATGGAAAGTATTGAAATCGAAGAAACCTTCGAAATCAAATAATGCGAACAAAATTTTGGATAAGATGTAAGAACTCTGAAAAAACTAGGGATATGAGTTAATTTCAATTTGTGTTGGGGTTGACATTGACTCATCGACATAGTGAAAGGAGTTCGACTCATCATGAAAAAATTGGTTTCTAGTATCTTTATTGGGTTACTATTGATCCAAATGACTGTTATATCTGTCTCTGCTGCAAAGAAAGAAGAGATAAAGATCCCAAGTTCGGTATTAAATATTACAAAGGAAAACACTTATCCGAATCCGACACAGGATTTGCCAACGCTGCAGCCGAGTGAGCTAACAGAAGAACTCATATCTAGTTCAAAAGTAAAAATTGAAAATCCAGATTTAATTCGAATGCTCAATGAAACCAATGTAAACAGCACACCTTTTGCCTTTGGCTATCGAGCTGTTATTTATTTAGGACAATGGCCGCTTAGCTATGAATCGACAGAGACTTCAGCAAATTGGGAATACCAAAAGATTAATACAAATTACTATGATAATCGCGGTGGAAAAGCAAATTATCAAATCCATTACGTTCAAGAAGCACAAAAAGTCGTAAAAGGTGGATTAACGGCTAAGGTACCACAAGCTGAGGATGTAAAAAAAATGATGCTCCTTGAAGCTGCAAAGAAAACAAATCTCCCCCTTGCGTTTGAAACAGTGGTCGGGGCAGGAACGAAAAAAGATCAATATTATAATATCCCTCCAAAAAGATTGGGGTATTTATATGGATTTGTTCCAGCAGTTAGTGAAAAGGGGAAAGTGACGTATGGAGAAGTTTATTTAATGTTAAAAGGGAATAAAAAGATGATTATCGTCAAAAATGTAACTTCTCAAGGAATTGGTGCATGGATTCCTGTTCAGGATTATGTTTCGTTTGGATTTGTCGCAACCGAGCGACCAAGGTAAATAAAAAAACGTCGAATCCCGTGGTTCGACGTTTTCGTATTTTTCCAAGAAGCTACTGTACTTTATATTGTGATATTTGCTGTTCTTTGTTGAAAGTCGGTGCCATTGTAATAGCTATTTTTCACCAATACATTGGGACCTAAGCAACGAACGGCTGGACAATGACAATTCAAGCTTTTAGCTAAATCGGACTCCATCCATCTCTCATAAGCTACAGAAAGTGAATCTGTTTGAATATTGCCGAGGGGAGGAGTATCCCCAAAATCGGTAACAATAACATCACCTGAAAAAATATTTACGTTTAGTCGTGAGCGACCATCAGGATCGTTGCGAACGGTCACATTTTTACTTTTATACAATCTTTGTAAAAGTGCTAGATCTTTTTCATCCTGATTACATGGATAAAATGGCAACGTTCCAAAAAGCATCCACGTTTTTTCATCACGGATATCCAAGAGATGATGGATGGCATCACGAATTTGTTCAAGGGTTAGAACTTCTAAGTTTGAGGCCCAGTCTGATGGGTACATCGGGTGGATCTCATGCCTTCCACATTTCATTTCTGTCACTACTTGACGATGGATATCCTCTAAATAAGGCAAAGTTCTTTTGCTCAGCATCGTTTCGGCCGAGACCATGACACCTGATTCAGATAGAGCACGGCTATTTTCAATCATTCGTTGAAAAAGAATTGCTCGCTGTGCGGGTGTGGGCTTGCGCTCCATCATCGCAAATCCACCTTCAACGAAATCTTCTAAAGTTCCCCAGTTGTGAGAAATATGCAACACATCTAAATAAGGAGCTATTTTTTCATAGCGTTCAAGGTCAAGGGTTAAATTCGAGTTAATTTGTGTACGAATTCCCCGTGCGTGGGCATACTGAAGTAATGGAAGTACATAGTTCTCAACTGATTTTTTTGAGAGCATCGGTTCTCCGCCGGTAATGCTCAAAGACCGGAGAGTTGGGATTTCGTCGAGCCGTTTAACTAATAGATCAATTGGAAGGCCTTCAGGGTCTTTCGGTTGCAATGTGTAGCCAACTGCACAGTGCTCACAGCGCATATTGCAAAGAGTGGTTGTCGTAAATTCAATGTTGGTTAAAGTTAATTTTTGATATTGCTCTATGTCCATGTAAGCTTCCCATGGATCGAAGCTTGGGGTAATGGCCTTTGTACTTGCGTTCATTGTAAAAACTCCTTTTTCTAAACAAAAATGGTCAAAAGGACCATGTATAAATGCACTTCGTTATTATCAGTTTTCATGATTACTTCTGTCAATGGTTTTACGGAAAATGTTTCAGATCAAATATATGCACAGAAATATAACGATAGAAATAAACAAAAATCGTTATTGCATCATTACCATGTTTATGTGTACGATTGGAGACGAGCAATGGCTGAAAGGAGCGAATTATGTTGGGAAGTCCGATAAAAGAAAAAGGCGATCAAGTCGTTTTCTTAAAGCAGAGATTGACGATGAACTTTAAGAGGAGGCGTTTGAAAAGCCAAGCTTTTTGACAGCCTCTTTTCTTAATGTTTTTTTTTAATGAAATATATGTTGAAGTCACTATTTTAGGGGCTCATGTAATTTAAAGAAATCTCACGTTTTTTAAGTTGGGTGTTCCTTCAAATTTTTCTAAGTCGATTTTTCCTCTTGGCGCAAATGTCGTCGTTCGCGGTAATTCAGGAAGAATGTTTCAACGAATAGGAGCTTAATCTGTGCTTCTTTCGCTTCGGTACTTAAATCAGATTCAACAATTTTTGCAAGAATTTGTTGGGGGCGTCCTTTTAGTCGAATTAAACGAGGAAACGGTTCAGAAATATTCCAACAAACAAGCATAAATTATTCTAAATAAAACGTAAACACTAGATTCTGAAGTTTATCATGATGAGCATTCAAACTTTTATGGTAATATTTATCGAGAAAAGGATAAGACATTCACTGAAAAATTAAAACAAATAGAAGAATCCTTTAAAACATCTCAAGAAGAAATTAATGAACAGTTTAATAATAGGTAAGAAACAAAGGAGAACGTTACTTCTCAATTCCTAAAAGGTGAAGATTATTAGTTTTGCAATAATTAAGAAAAAATGTTCGCTCACAGCATCTAATTTATTCTATATTTAAGTGGGTAAACTTAGAATCGCTTGTCTTTCATTCGAATGCTGTTCGGAGTATAATAAAAACGGGGAATTATTGTAATATTCAAATGATATTACTAAAACGTTTACTTAAATTAAGGGGTTAAAGTAAGCGTTACGTTTCATCGAACAAAGAGGTTTTCAAAAGGGAAAGAGGGGGATCACGGATGAATATTGAAAAGTTTCAAGCAAGTATGTATGAGCTAATTGTTGAAACTTCAACGAATTTACCTAAGGATGTTCGTCGAGCAGTTAAAGCTGCGAAGGAAATGGAGAGTGCAGGAACTCGAGCGGCAATGAGTTTAGCCACGATTACAAATAATATTAAGATGGCTGATGATAATGTATCACCGATTTGCCAAGATACAGGCCTGCCAACTTTCAAAATTAAAACACCTGTTGGGGTCAATCAAATTGAGTTGAAAAAAGCTATTTATAATGCAATTGCAGAAGCGACCAAAGATGGGAAGCTTCGCCCAAACTCTGTAGACTCTTTAACGGGGGAAAATAGCGGCGATAATCTCGGAATTGGGCTTCCAGTTGTGAAATTCGAGCAATGGGAAAAAGATTATATTGATGCCCGCCTTATTTTAAAAGGAGGAGGCTGTGAAAATAAAAATATTCAATATAGCTTGCCATGTGAGCTTGAAGGGCTAGGTCGGGCTGGCCGCGATCTAGACGGAATTCGAAAATGTATTTTGCATTCAGTCTATCAAGCACAAGGTCAGGGCTGCAGCGCTGGTTTTATTGGCGTTGGAATTGGTGGAGATCGCTCTTCAGGCTATGACCTTGCAAAGGAACAGTTATTCCGCTCCAATGATGATGTAAATCCACATGAGGATTTACGGAAATTGGAAGAGTATATTATGGAAAATGCGAACGAATTAGGGATTGGAACGATGGGCTTCGGTGGTGAAACGACGTTGCTTGGATGTAAAATCGGCGTAATGAACCGAATTCCTGCTAGCTTTTTCGTTTCTGTCGCTTATAACTGTTGGGCATTTCGTCGCCTAGGAGTAACCGTGAATGCGGAGACTGGTGAAATCAACGAGTGGCTCTACCAAGAAGGGGACAAGATTGACTTTGCACAAGAAGCAGAAAAAGAAGCTGCTACCACAACTGAAACTGATACAAAAGTCGTTACTTTACAGGCACCGATTACGGAAGAACAAATTCGTGAATTAAAAGTCGGTGATGTTGTTCGCATTGACGGCAGGATGTTCACGGGACGTGATGCTATCCATAAGTACTTATCCGAAAATGATGCACCTGTTGATTTAAATGGGCAAATTATTTATCACTGCGGTCCAGTAATGCTTAAGGATAAAGATGGGAAATGGAATGTAAAAGCGGCCGGTCCGACGACAAGTATTCGTGAAGAGCCTTATCAGGGAGATATTATGAAGAAATTTGGTATCCGTGCTGTTATTGGTAAAGGTGGAATGGGACCAAAAACATTGGCAGCGCTTCAAGAACATGGTGGGGTTTACTTGAATGCGATTGGTGGAGCTGCACAGTACTATGCAGATTGTATTAAGTCTGTTGACGGTGTTGATTTAATGCAGTTTGGGATTCCAGAAGCAATGTGGCATTTAACTGTTGAAGGCTTTACAGCAGTTGTTACAATGGATGCTCACGGGAATAGTCTCCACCAGGATGTTGATAAATCTTCCTTGGAAAAACTCGCACAATTTAAAGATAGAGTATTTTAATATGAGAGAAAATGAAGACCTAACAGAAATCAAGGGTCTTCATTTTTTTGCCTTATTTTTGTTGAAGATATTGTGTCAAGTCTGGGAAAACAATATTCAAACGATGGAGAAATAGTATAATACGATAATAAGGGAATTTGAAATGAGAGGTGACAGCAGTATGAAATTAAAAGTTCTATCTCTTATTTTGTTTACCGGAATGTTACTAGTAGCTTGCAGTTCTGAAGATAATGGAAATAATGCAGCACCTTCTAGCAATAACGATTCGGTAGACATTAAAAAATTGGTGAATGAGTACAGTACTGGAAGTGTTGAAGGTGAAACGGCCTCTATTACTGCTACACAATTAATTGTCACGAATGAAGAAACTGATGAAGAGACAGTGTATGAGCTACCGGAAGAGGAGTTTTTTGTATCGATCGCTCCATATATTCATGAGACCCATCCTTGAACAAATCATAGCTTGACAGGTTGTCAAGGAGAACTGGTCGAAAAAGAATTTGATGTCTATATTGAAGACGAAGATGGAAAAGTGATGATAGATGAAAAAATAACGTCCCTTCCAAATGGATTTTTTGATTTATGGCTTCCACGGGAAAAAACGTACACTGTTACGATTTCTTACGATGGCAAGACAGTCGAATCCGAGCTATCCACTTTTGAGAATGATGGGACTTGTATAACTACCATGCAATTAAATTAAAAAGATAAGCGGGTGTCCAATATTTTTTGGATACCCGCTTATCTTTTTTTTGCAGGAAGTATTTCAATCTACACACTCATATAGAGTGTGACGATGTTGTAAATCCTGCTCTCGTCATAAATCCGATTTCAATCCACACACCCATATAGAGTGTGACATTTTTCGTCATCCTCTATCCAATCGTTCTAAAAGTCTCATTTCAATCCACACACTCATATAGAGTGTGACATCATAAGGAACAGACGCCAATCCAGTAGCATGGATTTCAATCCACACACTCATATAGAGTGTGACAGCAGACCCTTTTTACGCAATTAATCTCGGAAAAATTTCAATCCACACACTCATATAGAGTGTGACATATTTACTTGGGTGAGCCTGTAGGACTTGGTACATTTCAATCCACACACTCATATAGAGTGTGACTTGTACAGCACTTGCATGAGCAACGCGTCATGATATTTCAATCCACACACTCATATAGAGTGTGACAGGTATAGCGACTTAATTCGCTCCGGATCTTCCGAATTTCAATCCACACACTCATATAGAGTGTGACATGAATTAGATTATCAAGTAAATCTTCGCCTAGAGATTTCAATCCACACACTCATATAGAGTGTGACCTTGACCCTCGGTAAATTAGCGTGTTTTCTTCTATTTCAATCCACACACTCATATAGAGTGTGACAAAGTAAGTGAGAGCAGCTAAATCATGATCGGTATTTCAATCCACACACTCATATAGAGTGTGACAGCGATTTTTAAACAAAAAAAGTAAAATTACACTTATTGTCGTGTGATAAAAGCCATTTTGTGGCCTTATGGGCAAAAAATGGAATAGGATAATGCCGGTAAGAGGAATAGTTGCTATTTTCAAGGTGCGAATCCCCTAGGAAAATCATGTGCGCTTCACATTCGCACTGAATTATTACAGTTTATTCTAAGTGTTTTAATATAAAAACTCTTTATGTAAAAAGTTTAGCTGTTATTAGGTAAAGAAGTGAGGATTGAGAAAACAAATCCTTTTTTAACATTATATCAGATAATAATAAGGGTTTCAGGTAGCAGTTATATTATAAGTAAATCGAATTTACACCAGAATATGCTGAGTTTTTCTGTTTAGGCTACCTTGGAATAGCGAATAGCAGAGGGATTCTCTGTTCCACTTTCGTTTGTTATAATTGCAATCTTGACTTTGCTTGCTCGCATTTAGAAATCATGAAGATTGCAACTGTCTTATTTGCTAATATCTGTATATCATTTTTCG
Organism: Robertmurraya sp. DFI.2.37; assembly: GCF_029211245.1. Taxonomy (NCBI): domain Bacteria; kingdom Bacillati; phylum Bacillota; class Bacilli; order Caryophanales; family Bacillaceae; genus Robertmurraya; species Robertmurraya sp. DFI.2.37. Next base: position 45,219 of record NZ_JARGEJ010000031.1, read on the forward strand.
TACCTTTCTAACAAAAAATAAAGAAAAAGTGTTAGGAGGCAGAACGAAAAAATGATGTTAAAAAGAGGTCGTTATATAGGATTACTTACACTGTTATTTTTTATTGCCACATCTGCTTATGCTAGTACTAGCAATACACCTATCCATTGGGGCTTTAAAAAAGGGAAAAATGAGCAGCCTGCGGAAGCTGGGCAAGAATTGGATGCGCTATTAGAAAAGTATGATGCTTTTTATAAAGGGGACTCAGCGACGAAAGATATATATTTAACTTTTGATAACGGCTATGAAAATGGCTATACAGCGAAATTTTTGGATGTCCTGAAAAGTGAAGGGGTACCAGGAGCCTTTTTTGTTACCGGGCATTATTTGGAAAGCCAGCCTGAATTAGTAAAAAGGATGGCGAAAGAAGGACATATTATCGGCAACCACTCCTATTACCATCCAGATTTAACAAAGGTGGATAACGAGCGTTTAAAGAGAGAACTCGAAATGGTTCGTGCTAAAACGGAAGAGCTTACTGGGGTGAAAAATATGGTCTATCTTCGTCCGCCCCGAGGAATTTTGAGTGAAAGAACATTAAAATTAGCGAAGGAACAAGGCTATACCCATGTGATGTGGTCCCTTGCTTTTGTCGATTGGAAGGTTGACCAGCAAAAAGGGGCCAAATATGCTTATGACAATATTATGAGACAAATTCATCCAGGGGCCATTATCCTTCTCCATACAGTGTCAAAGGATAATGCAGATGCTTTGGAACAGGCTATTCAAGATTTAAAAAAGAAGGGCTACACATTTAAAAGCTTAGATGATCTCAGAAAAAGAAAATTGATTAAAGAGCCGATGCTGTTTTAAAACATGTCAAAGCTCCTTTTGCGAGGGAGCTTTTTCGTATTTACCTGCAAAAAATGCTATAATACGAGCAAATTATGTAGGTGGGATAACAATGCGAATTTTAGGGCCGTATAATTTTGATTCAGTATTAGACAGACTTTCCCTTGATCCTCTTCATGTGATAAATAAGGTTAAGAGGAGTGTTAAGGTACCGCTCATCATAAAAGACCAGCCACTAGTGGCGGAAGTGACAGCAATAGGTACAACAGATGAGCCTGAGTTTAGGATCGATGAGGAAAATAACGAGATAATCGAGAGGTTGACTCATATTTTCCAATGGAAGCAGTCACTTACGGAAGTTGATGACCACTTTCAAACGACTGATCTTCAACAGCTTTTTAAAGATCACCGAGGAACGCCGCTTGTATTAGATTTTGATCCGTACAATTGTCTTCTGAAGTCTATCATCCATCAGCAATTGAATTTATCTTTCGCCCATACGCTTACGGAACGATTTGTGAAAACCTTTGGCTTTGAAGTAGACGGAGTCTATTTTTATCCACAGCCAGAAACGGTAGCGCATTTAAACATCGCAGATTTAAGAGAACTTCAATTTAGTGGGCGTAAAGCTGAGTATGTGATTGGTATAGCTCAAGCGATTGTGGACGGAAAGTTAGATTTGCAAAGTCTTTATGATAAATCAGATGAGGAAATTATGAACGAGCTAATTAAGCTCCGTGGAGTTGGACCGTGGACTGTGCAAAACCTCTTGATTTTTGGATTAGGAAGGCCGAATCTTTTTCCTGCCGCTGATATTGGGCTGCAAAATGCGTTGAAGAAGCTGTATGAGCTTGATAGAAAACCGACGCTAGAGGAGATTGACTTATACAAAAAGGGTTGGGAGCCATATTTAAGCTTCGCTTCTTTGTACTTATGGAGAAGCATTGAAGAAGTGGGGTAATTTTGTAGAACGAATAAATGGAGATGAACAACAATGAAAAAAGAACAAACTGTGAAAATCGAGCCTAAGCAAACCTTTCCCTTAACGATTAAGCGCCTTGGCATTAATGGAGAAGGGGTCGGCTATTTCAAGCGGCAAGTCGTTTTTGTTCCAGGTGCGTTACCAGGTGAAGAGGTCGTCGTCGAGGCAACAAAGGTGCAGCCCAAGTTTGCCGAAGGTCGGATCAAAAAAATCCGAAAGAAATCTCCTTATCGCGTGCAGCCCCCATGTCCTGTTTACGAAGAATGCGGTGGCTGTCAGCTTCAGCACTTACGCTATGATCAACAGCTGAAAGAGAAACGTGATATTGTCATTCAAGCACTTGAGCGGCATACAAAGCTACCGGTAGCACAAATGGACATCCGAGAAACGATTGGCATGGACGATCCATGGAATTATCGTAATAAAAGCCAATTCCAAGTGGGAAACCGCGATGGGCAAATATTAGCGGGACTATATGGAATCAATTCCCATAAACTTGTGAATATCCAGCAATGTGTCGTTCAGCATCCCTTGACAAATAAGGCGACTGAAGCGGTGAAACAAGTTTTACAAGACTTGAAAATTCCAATATATAACGAGAGGTCAAGAAAAGGAATTGTCAGAACGATTGTCGCAAGGGTAGGAATTCAGACAGGTGAACTGCAAATTGTCTTAATTACATCACAAAAGAATCTGCCGCAACAAGATTTAATAATCGAGAGAATTAAAAAGGCGGTTCCAGAGGTCAAATCGATCGTTCAAAATGTTAATGGACAAAAAACATCGCTTATTTTTGGTGATCAATCAATCACACTTGAAGGTGCAGACTTTATTCAGGAGACATTAGGGGATCTCCAATTTGAGCTATCAGCAAGAACCTTTTTTCAATTGAATCCTGAACAAACGATTAGACTTTACAATGAAGTAAAAGACGCAGCGGGGCTAACCGGTACGGAAAAAGTAGTAGATGCCTATTGTGGTGTCGGCACAATTGGCTTATGGATGGCAGAGCAGGCGGGAGAAATTCGTGGCATGGACATTATTCGCGAATCAATTGAGGATGCGAAGAAAAATGCAGAACGTCATGGCATTAAGCATGCCAAATATGTAGTTGGAAAAGCAGAAGAGGTTATGCCAAAATGGGTCAAGCAAGGATGGAAGCCAGATGTGGTTATCGTCGACCCGCCAAGAACAGGTCTTGACCAGCAACTTTTAAAAACGATTTTACAAGTCAAACCAAAGAAAGTAGTATACGTCTCCTGCAACCCGTCAACGTTAGCAAAGGATATAGCTGTACTAGCACCGAAGTATAAAGTTAAATATATGCAGCCTGTCGATATGTTCCCGCAGACGGCGCATGTTGAGTGTGTGGCGTGGATGTCTAGGGTGGTGTAGATAAATATTAATCTCTTGGCAACCAAAATAAACTCTTGCTAACTTCACCACCAATACTGTCAAAATAAACATTTGCTTTTTCAATATAAAACTCATTAAAAACTCGGTTTTTCCACATCAGGATCCCGAGTTTTTTATGTCTTTTTCAATATCATTTCAATACATATATGTACCTAAACCGATTGATAATAGTGGGTTTATCCAATATACTAATCAATATAATCTCAATAATTTTTCCACTATTTTTATCTTTTTTCTTTACCTCTTATCTCAACCATTTTCTTCCCTCTATTATGGCAAAACTTTATTCCAACTCCGAAAAAACCGTGAAAAAACAGCCGAAAAAGGCCCGAAAAACGACCGATTTTAATCCAAAATTGGATAAAAATGAGGGGTCTGTAGCAAAACATTATTATGAGTGAAACGGTGGAATGCGGGTTGGAGGGGTGGGGTTTTAGCAAATGATTATTCTTATGGTGGAAAATTGTCTGTTTAAAAAGTAAATCTCTCAATTAAAATAAACATTACCGACTCTGATCCGAATATCGTTAAAATGAACATTTGGAAGTTCTTAAAAGAAAAAAGAGAGAAAATATAGATAAAAAATGAAGGGTTGAATCTAAAACAAGATTCAACTCCTTATTTTGATAAAATATTTCTTTAAGAACATTTACTTGAATTATAGTTTGAAAATTCCCTCAGTAAAGTTTTTTCTCAAATGCTTTTGTTTGGTTTAATCGAGGATAAGCCCAAGGAGTAATTCCGAAAATAAGTCTTCATTTTTATTAAATACTTAATTTAAGAATTCCTACCCAACTTTACTTGGTAAACAAGGTCTTAATCTTCTTTCTTACCTGCTATGCCGTAAAAGAATAACTTGGTAAGATCCTCAGCAATTGGAAGTGTCATTGTGGCAACATCTTCACGCTGCAAATATTCTTGAAACATCTTTAAATAGAATAAAATAGCTTCATCTGATATCTCAGAGTCAATATATCCTTGTTCTCTACCTTCATTAAAAAGTTTAATGAAGAGTGGAAGGGCTTCCTTTTGATATACTTCTTCAACATAACTCTGCCCACTTGCATAATCTTTCATAAAGTCTTGAAAAAATCGTTCGCTTATTTGATTAGCGGCAATACCTTTTTCAAATATAATCTTTTTAATCTTCTCATTAAATGGAAGGTCATTAACTAATAGATGTTTTTGTTCATCCCATATCTGATCAACATAAAACTTAAAAACTAAACGAACTAGATTTTCTTTACTTTCAAAGTAATTATATATGGTGACTTGCGATACATTGGCCTTTTTAGCTATTTCTGTAATAGATACCTTTTGTAATCCATACTCCATGAATAGGGCTAATGCGGCATTTAAAATGTCTCTTTTCTTTTGTTCCCTACGTTTTTCAAACCCATCCATTTTCTTCACCTCAATGTTAGTTTAATAAAAATTATGTAATAAAACAATAAAAATAGTTCATAAGTTGTTGCAGAAAAAATAGTTTTTGTATATTATGAAATAAACGAGTTAAAATAGTTCATAATTTAAAGGCGATGAAACATGAATCTATTAAAATGCTGTGGAGGATTAATATTATGATAGGAAACTTTCCAGAAATTAAAACGATAAAACTAAAATTAAATGATATAAATGTCAATTGCTATACAGCTGGAGAATCTGGTTCTCCTGTGATACTTTTGCATGGTGCAGGAGTTGATTCAGCAAATATATCTTGGAGTGAGGTATTAGGTCCTTTATCAAAAAATCACCGTGTATTTGCTCCTGACCTTCCTGGGTATGGAGAAAGTGATAAACCTAATGTGGAATATTCACTTTCCTTTTACATTGATATATTGAATCAAATAATAGATCGTCTTCACCTTGAGAAGGCTAACTTGGTTGGACTATCTTTAGGTGGAGGAATCTCTCTTGGGTATACGCTCGAATATCCAGCTCGAGTAGAAAAGCTAGTATTAGTAGGTGCGTGGGGGCTATTTAGTAAACTTCCTTATCATCTTCTCACTTATTGGTATACACAATCATTCCTCAATGAACTTTCGTATAAATGGTCAAGTAAAAGCAGAAGATTTGTGAAGTGGACGCTGCTAAATAGTTTATTTGGAAATCCTAATAATGTATCAGAAGAACTTGTAGATGAAATTTATGGATTTTTACAAGCACCACATGCTGGTAAAGCATTTATGTCATTCCAGAGAAGTGAGATTACACGCACAGGACTTAGAACTAAGTTGGCAGAAAATCTATCTGAAATTAAAAAACGGACATTAATCGTTCATGGGTCAAAAGATACCTCAGTTCCTATTAAACATGCGTTTGAAGCACATGAGGCTATGAAGGCTTCCGAGCTGTATGTAATGGAAGGGTGTAAACATTGGCCACAGAAAGAGAGACCGGAAGAGTTTACCCGAGTTATTACAACATTTCTAGGGAAAGAGTAAAGTAAAAATATGTACTTGAACAGGAGCTATAAAGAAATGAACATAGTAATTAAACAAGAACAGGTGAAAGACTATAAAATAACTGAAGAAGTGGTAAAGAATGCATTCGCTAATGCGGAGCACAGTGATAAAAATGAACATCATTTGGTGTCTCGTATTAGAAATTCAAACGTATTTATACCAGAATTATCTTTAGTGGCGATGGATAATGATGATAACAAACAAGTGGGACATATTCTATTATCCAAGATAAAAATTAAAAATGAAGATCAAGTTGTAGAGTCACTCGCTCTTGCACCTGTATCTGTCCTACCAGAATATCAAAATCAAGGCGTAGGTAAATTATTGATTAGTAAAGCATTGCAAAAGGCAAAAGAGCTTAGATTTAATTCGGTTGTTGTTTTAGGGCATCCTGAATATTATATCTTTTTTATTGGTGTTCAATATGGTTTTTTCTGAAGAAGTTCTAGAATTGGAGATGATACAGCTGTTCCGTTTTTAGAGCCCCTCTATTAAAAGTATATCTTTCATGGTAGTTTAATCCATTTCTTAATTGATTCATACTTCGAGTAACATTATTAAGCATTTTTTGACTATAAAAAAATAGACTTTAACCAGTTAGTAGGGGAAATGGAAAAAACGACCGCTGCCTCGGCCTGTGTGAAATAATTCGTTGTGATTAAATTAGCAAGTCATCTTTAAACAATGATATAAAGGAGTGAGTTTATGTCTGCTAATAATTTTCCTGGACCAAATCCACAAACTCCATTTCCATTAGAAGGAAATAAAAATGTTCAATTTATTAAGCCAACTATAACAAGAAAAAATGTTTCTGTTGGGGATTATTCGTACTACGATAGTAAACATGGAGAGTCATTTGAAGAACAAGTTCTATATCACTATGAAGTAATAGGTGATGAACTGATTATAGGAAAGTTTTGTTCGATAGGTCCAGGAACAACCTTTATTATGAATGGAGCGAACCATCAAATGGATGGCTCTACTTATCCATTCCATTTGTTTGGCAGTGGGTGGGATATGTATGTACCTACCTTAGACGACCTGCCGATTAAAGGAGATACTGAAGTCGGAAATGATGTATGGATAGGAAGAGATGTAACAATTATGCCTGGAGTCAAAATTGGAGATGGAGCAATAATTGCTGCACAATCAGTTGTTACAAAAAATGTAGCCCCCTATACAGTTGTTGGAGGAAATCCTGCGATAGTTATAAAAAAACGTTATTCAGATAAAGTAATAGAGGATTGGCTAACAATAAAGTGGTGGGATTGGGATTCTAAGAAAATTAGTGATAATCTCGAGTTCATAATAGGTGGACATATAGATAAATTGAAAAAGAACAATTAAATTAAGATCGGACTGGATGCTTAATAGGTTCTTCTGATCTTTATTCTAAAATACTTCACTCTCGAAAAGTAGTGTGGATGATGACTTACTTGGTGGGTTTTGTACCAAAAGGTTAAGAAAGTAATTTAAGTAGAAAATCGGGAGTGTAATATTAACTGTGTAAGTGAGGAATGCGTACGATTCCTTACTCACACAGTTTTTTATTTGATAGAATCATAAGTATAAAGCTAAAGGAGTGATTTCGGTGGGGAAATTGAAAAGAGAT
>NZ_JARGEJ010000310.1:0-397 GCF_029211245.1 Robertmurraya sp. DFI.2.37
GGATTAGTATGGGCCCCCGTACTTAAAGTAGAATTGTCAACTTTAGCAATGGAATTAGTCATCTTAGAACGAAGTTGTGTGCCCCCATAACCTGTTATCACCACTTCATCCAAAGTCTTATTGTCTTCCTGCAGCTGAACATTCAGAAACGTTTTTTTCCCTACCAACATTTCTTGAGTCAGATAACCGATATAAGAAAAGACCAAAGACGTTTTTTCACTTACCACTAACGTAAACCGGCCGTCTATATCAGTTATGGTACCATTGGTAGTACCTTTCTCTATAATATTAGCCCCAATAATTGCTTCTCCTTTGGCATCGGTCACTATACCTTTGACAGTCACTTTATCTTGTTGCATAACAATGGGACGCGTTTCTTCTCTAGAAATGGCCTTGC
>NZ_JARGEJ010000311.1:0-397 GCF_029211245.1 Robertmurraya sp. DFI.2.37
CTGCATCCAACCAGTTGTTATAATAAGTAGCAGTCTCGGATTCTCCGATTGTCGGAACGTATGCAAGCACAAAGCAACCATGTTCCTTATCATATACAACTTTACAACCCTCATCGTTGGAATTTTTGTCTATGGATTCATTTTTTACAGTAATGCCTACGGAAATGCCATAAAAATCTACCACGTCATCAATGTATCCGGGCAAATGTCGGCTCGGTACTTTCCCTTGTTCGTCAAGAGGGGCGATTCCTCCGTTTTCACCTTTTGATTCTTTGAAAGAGTTCAGTTGGCTTCCAACTTCATTCGCCTTGTTGTTTGCCTTGTTTGCGGTATCCTTGGTCGTGTTTACTTGGTCTTGCAACGAGTTGACACTATCACCAAGCGTGGTGAGGTTGGT
>NZ_JARGEJ010000312.1:0-395 GCF_029211245.1 Robertmurraya sp. DFI.2.37
CTGTTGATGTCCATATTAAGAGACTAAGGAAAAAACTAGGTACAGATCACCAACCATTTTTCCATACTGTTTGGGGAGTAGGGTTACATTTTATTACACAAATGTGAACGGTTCTGGGGGAACGTATGTAAGATGGGATTCTGTTAGTGGTGGTTGGCAAGCTTTAACATCAGGAATTTCATTCACTGATCGGAGCGTTTACCTTACACAGCAAGGAGGTACACTTGGCGGTGGGACAGGCAATAGAGAAAACACAATTAATGTAAATACAACATACTCCATACGCCTTGGCAGTTGACCTGCAGTTCATCAATGTTGTGGCAGGTCTTTATTTGGGGCTACTCCGAAGGTCACTAAGATTTTGTTGGGAAAGCTCGGCGGCTATTAAAAACTCT
>NZ_JARGEJ010000313.1:0-395 GCF_029211245.1 Robertmurraya sp. DFI.2.37
CAAGTAACCAAAAATACTCAAAAAAAGCCGATATCAAAAAGTCGTTTCTAACGTCCTTTTGACACAGCCTCTTTTGAAATTAACTATTTCCATATTGATTTTTTGCTCCACCTGAAAATATATTGCTAAACATCTGATTACGGACGAGGGGAATGCGCATAAAGGACGAGACAAAAGCCCTTCTCATCATGCTGTTTCCCAGTAAAAAATTGGCTAGGCGAAAGCGATTCTGAAAAACCCAATAGCCTCCGATTCCAATGAGAAGCAAAGATACTAGACGACCCATTATTCATCCCTCCTATGGAAATAGTTTGAGATGTTTTCTTAGCTTTTATCCGAAATAGTCTAGAATTATTTTTTTGACTGAGATGCTTATATGTTGACAAAAACCATGG
>NZ_JARGEJ010000314.1:0-393 GCF_029211245.1 Robertmurraya sp. DFI.2.37
TTCCGTGCATACAATGAGGGAGTCGCCTATCGATTCTATACCACACAATCTTCGGATATCATTATAAAGGAGGAACAGGCCGAGTTTAATTTTAAGGAAGATTATACGGCTTATCTTCCTTATACCACCAATGATAAAAAACCGATGGCGATGGCTTATCAGAATGTATATGACATCACTCCTCTGTCAAAAGCACAGCCTAAACTGGCTTTTCTTCCGGTTACCGTGGATTGCAGCAGCGTAAAACTGACCCTGTTGGAGTCCGACCTCGAAGCTTATCCGGACATGTTTGTGCAGTCACAGCAGGGAAAGTATGGATTGAAAGGTGTCTTTGCTCCTTATCCGGCTAAAACAGACTTTTATCCTTGGCGGAAGCAGGAATATGTAACTGAA
>NZ_JARGEJ010000315.1:0-393 GCF_029211245.1 Robertmurraya sp. DFI.2.37
GGCAAAAACAGTCATTGAAAATGCTTATCAGGTGATGGCTATCCTGATGATGGGTATTGTACAAGCTGTAGACTGTTTGGAAATAGCCGGTCGGCTAAGCCCCCGGTCACAACAAGTATATAAAGAGATACGAGCATTTTTTCCTGTGTTCCGGGAAGATACGCCTAAATATAAAGAGATAGAAAGAATGATGGTATATCTTAAAAAAGGGAGGTTTCAAGAAAAATGAAATACGCATTAGTAACAGGAGGAAGCCGGGGCATCGGACGGGCTGTATGTCTGAAACTGGCCGAAATGGGATATCATATACTGATAAACTACCAAAGCAACGATACGGAAGCCGAAGCCACCCTGCAACAGATACGGGAACAAGGCTCGGACGGCGAACTGATG
>NZ_JARGEJ010000316.1:0-393 GCF_029211245.1 Robertmurraya sp. DFI.2.37
GAAAAAGATGAAAGGTACATGGGAAGCTTTTGATGAACATAAAACAAAATGGGCTACTTATGGCTATGGTTATCTAAATGCGATCCCCCCGCACCATCCCGCACTGATAGAGATGTATCGTGCATATAACAATTCGGACTGGGTATGGGCTCCCTATTACTCCATTCACAAACAGTTAGCGGGTCTGATAGATATTGCAACTTATATGGATGATAAAAGCATTGCCGACAAAGCATTGCTCATAGCCAAAGATATGGGTCTGTGGGTATGGAATAGAATGCACTACCGCACTTATGTAAAAAAAGACGGAACACAAGAAGAACACAGGACACATCCCGGCAATCGTTATGAAATGTGGAACATGTACATTGCAGGTGAAGTGGGAGGTATGGG
>NZ_JARGEJ010000317.1:0-393 GCF_029211245.1 Robertmurraya sp. DFI.2.37
TACGGACTTTGCATTCAAATTATTGTTTGGAACCGACTTGAACAAAGAGATTCTTATTGGCTTCTTGAATGCCTTGTTCGATGGCAAGCAGGTCATTGAGGATGTCATCTACTTGAATACAGAGCATCTGGGCAGCAAAGAGACTGACCGCCGGGCTGTCTTTGATGTCTATTGTGAAAATGAAAAAGGAGAAAAGATTCTGGTAGAAATGCAGAGAGGGGAGCAACAGTTTTTCAAGGACCGGAGTATTTATTATGCTACCTATCCTATCAGGGAACAGGCTATTAAAGGGGAAATCTGGGACTATGAACTGAAAGCAGTGTATGTGATCGGTATCTTGAATTTTGCCTTGGATGATGTTTCGTCTTCCGGCTTCCGCCATGAAGTGAAGCT
>NZ_JARGEJ010000318.1:0-393 GCF_029211245.1 Robertmurraya sp. DFI.2.37
CTTTGACATTTTCCTCCCCTCCCGAAAACTGTTCATCTTTTCCTGCATTTGATGTAGAAACACTGCCGATAATGCTCCGCTTTCCAGACACACATTTTTCTACCGCTCCACCTGCCGAGGCATACACTTCAAACCGCTTGTTACTCCATATATTCCGGTTCACTTTCAGAGGAATACCCACATAATGCAGTTTCTCTTCCCAACCATAATTGTTTTTTTCGGTTCCCGAACGTGTTTCGGATGAAAGCTGGGTATAAGTCACCCCGGTTTCTACAGCCCAATCATCACTTAAATCAAAACGAAGGGAAGCTCCAAAAGTAACAGGCATACGATATTTTATATCAGACTGCGCATCCTTTCCTTCCGACAAGTTATTGAACTGAACCAGCTTAT
>NZ_JARGEJ010000319.1:0-392 GCF_029211245.1 Robertmurraya sp. DFI.2.37
CTTGCTGCTTGTGCTTTAGACTTAGGGGTTTTTCTGCTTTCTCTCCACAAGCTAATTGCTATCCATACACATCCAATGGCGACCAATGCGCCATGTGTCATCCTTAGCGGTTGACCTCCGAAAAATTGAGGTATATATAGCAGCATGCCGATAACAAATGGAATGCCACTAAAAGTAGGATATTTATCAGACTTCCAAATAGTTATTGCAAGAATGATGGCAGCGGCAGCGAGCAATAGTAACCCAATCAGGAACATGATGAGACCTGTGCCAGAATGGACAATGCTGGCCAGACTGAACATATTTTCTAAATTCTTTAATGACGCTTGCGTTAGCTAGATTTGCATGATGATTGACTTGATAGAATAATTTATCATCCATGACACCAGGAG
>NZ_JARGEJ010000032.1:0-52289 GCF_029211245.1 Robertmurraya sp. DFI.2.37
CAAAAGTACTGAAAAGGAATGCGTTTGGCTTCCGAAGCTTTAAGCGTTTTAGAGCTAAAATCTTATTAACACATAAGTATAAAAAAGTGGGTGTTCATATTGGGTAAGGGCGAAGTAAGAGTTACTTCACCCCAACAATTGACGTTGAACCTATAAAAAACAAAGGGAGGTATCGTGAATAAATGGTTTTTCGTTCAAAGGTGGATGCTTTTTTTGTGAATTTTATGCTGGTAGTCGTGCTCATTATTGCTTTGGCTTCATTCTTTCCATTGTTTTTAGAAGGTGGAACTGAACCATTAGTCGTGCTCATATTGACTTCAACTTTTCTAATTATAATTGGTTTTATTTTATGGTGTACCTTTTCCGTTAAATATGTATTCTATCAAGATTATTTATTGGTTAAAGGTGGCCCATTTAAAAGTAGAATTCCATATGAAGAGATCACAAAAGTTTCCCCAACAAGAGAGATTTTCACTGGTTATCGAATATTGTCATCACGGGACGCAATTGAAATTTTTTATAAGACAGCGTTTATGGGAAGTGTGAAAATTTCCCCGAAGGAACAAAAGCGGTTTATGATCGAGTTAGAGAAACACTGCCCACATATAAGGGGCGAAGAGTGATACATGCTAGATTTTCTTATGTGTTTTTGGGCAATGCTCAAAGTTCCATTGCTGTTTCATAGAATAGAATAATCCCATTAAAGCACCTGCGAAGCATTGTTTCGCGGGTGCTTGTTTATTTAGAAAGACTTTATAAACACCTTACAAATGTGCTTAATATTGAAATGTCAAGCTGTAAATGAACATTTTGTTACAGGATCTTACTTACTTTAATTACAAAATAGTATCAAAAGTTACCTATCTAATCTGCCTGTACAAAGCCAAATATAATGACAGTGAATTCGACAACTGTGTTGTGAATTCAACAAATTTTGGAACTAGAAAAGGAAACAGGAGGTTAGAAAATGGAGCTTAGACAATTAGAGTATTTTGTTGAGGTCAGTCGTTTGAAAAGCTTTACGCATGCTGCAGAATCACTACATGTATCACAGCCATCCATTTCCAACTCACTTCATAAGCTAGAACAGGAATTAGGGGTAAAACTCCTTGAAAGAACAACGAAGAGTGTCTCACTTACGTTAAAGGGAGAAAAATTTCTCGCTCGTATGGTCGAGATTTTAGCCAATATGGATGAAGCGATACAAGAAATTAGTGACGCAAATGATGGAGTCGTGAATTTTGGCCTTCCACCGATGATTGGTGCACAAATGTTTCCGAATGTATTTATGGGATTTAAAGAAAAATATGCAAAGATAGAATTTGCGGTTATTGAAAAGGGATCTGTCGCAATTAGAAAGCTGATTGAAAAGGGGGAATTGGAAATGGGCTTTATTATTCTCCCAGAACAGTCCGATAAATTAGAAATGCTGCCCCTAGTTCAGGATCAGCTTGTCATATGTATGCCAAAAAATCATGAATTGAGTCGAAAAAAGAGTTTAAGCTGCAGTGATCTGGTTAATGAGAAATTCATTATGCTCTCTGAGGAATATGTACATCATGATGCCTTATTAAAGCATTGTTTTCCGTCTACGATAAAGCCGAACATTATTTTTACATCAGATAAAGTTGAAACCGTCAAGGCAATGGTTGCGAAGGGGCTCGGACTTTCTTTGCTGATGGATCTATACGTGAAGGACCGTCAAGAGATCGTTTCTGTTCCATTGCAAAATCGCATTTATATCAATATTGGACTAGCTTGGAGGAAAGGAAAAAAATTATCCAATGAATATAAAAAGGTAGCGGAGTTTATTCGTGATTATTTCAATCAAAGCAATCGAGTGGCAAAGTGATCACAATTATTTTTGTAATTGTGTTTTTAAAAAAGAAACTTTGTGAAATATTTCACTTATAGTTTTTACCTATTAGTTTATAGCAAATCGGTATTTCACGGTCAAGAAATTATATGTGAAGATATGCACATAAGCAGGAGTTAACAGCTCTCTGCCCATTTTGAAAACAAATATTAGGGAGTGAAAAAAATGGGAGCGGCAGTAAGAAATGTAGCTCAGCCTCAAATTCCTTCAAAGATTCGGCAAGCAAAGGAGAAACCAAGCAAAGAAGTCAATTTTCTCATGTTGTTTATTACGTTAGCAGTTGGAGCGATTATTTGGTTTATCGGGGCACCAGCTGGCCTGGATCCAAAGGCGTGGCAGCTGTTTGCTATTTTCGTAGCCACGATAGTCGGGCTCATCATTAAGCCGATGCCGATGGGAGGAGTGGCAATTCTCTCGATTACAGCGGTTGTTTTAACAGGAACGTTGGAGCTAGGCGATGCTTTAAGTGGTTTTCAAAATACGACAATCTGGTTGATTGTCATCGCCTTCTTTATCTCAAGAGGATTTATCAAAACAGGCTTGGGGAATCGTGTAGCGTACATGTTTGTTAAAAAATTCGGAAAGAAGACATTAGGGCTTTCTTATTCATTGTTAATCAGTGACTTAATTTTAGCACCTGCGATGCCAAGTAATACGGCCCGTGGTGGGGGAATAATCTTCCCGATTATCCGTTCTTTATCAGAAACATTTGGCTCGAAAGTGGAAGACGGGACAGAAAGGAAGATCGGTTCCTTCCTCACAAAAGTTGCCTTCCAAGGAAATATGGTGACTTCTGCTATGTTCTTAACAGCGATGGCGGCCAATCCTTTAGCAGCCTCACTCGCCGGTGATGCTGGAGTTAGAATCACATGGACCGGCTGGGCAATTGCCGCATTAGTGCCAGGGGTGGTCAGTTTGATTGTTGTCCCTTACTTTATCTACAAGGTTTATCCACCAGAGATAAAAGAGACCCCTGCAGCAGCAGAAATTGCGACGAAGAAACTGCAGGAGATGGGACCTATTCGTAAATCTGAGTGGAATATGATTGCCGTATTTTTACTCATTTTAGGCTTATGGATTTTTGGTGAAAACATTGGAATTAATGCAACAACGACAGCGTTGATTGGATTATCAGTCTTATTGCTATCATCCGTTTTATCTTGGAAGGACATTAAAAAAGAAGAAGGTGCATGGGATACATTGGTTTGGTTTGCAGCTCTTGTGATGATGGCCTCCTACTTAAATACATTAGGGATGATTCCATGGTTTAGCGACTTGATGAGTGGAGCAGTAAGTGGTCTTTCTTGGATCTTGGCATTAGGTGCATTAGCACTTATTTATTTCTATTCTCATTATTTTTTTGCTAGCAGTACGGCTCATGTCAGTGCTATGTATGCCGCCTTTTTAGCGGTTGCAATGGCTGCGGGTGCACCGCCAATGCTAACGGCTCTTATTTTAGGATTCTTTGGCAATTTATTTGGCTGTATTACGCATTATGGTTCAGGGCCGGCACCGGTTTTCTTTGGTTCCGGTTATGTAACGCAAAATAAATGGTGGTCGATCGGTTTTGCCATTTCTATTATTCATATCATTATTTGGGCTGTGATTGGTGGAGTTTGGTGGAAAATTCTTGGACTATGGTAAACCGATTGTCAGGAGGCGATCTCAATTGAAATCACAATGCTGTCAAGCAGACGTTATGAAAAGAAGCAAAATAGATGCCTTTCATGGAGCGGATGACGAATATGAACTGCAAATACCAGTCATCATTTGCAGGAAATGTGGCCGTGAAGAACAGCTTATTTTCAGTGGTCAAAAAGTAAAAACAAATCATAAAGCAAGCTAGAAAAAACGGAGGGGTAGAAATGAGAGAGATAACAGCAGAGCAAATTACTGAAGCAGTAAAAAGAATGAGCATTGAGGCGGCATGCGATCTTCCAGAAGATGTTGAAAAATTACTGAAAGAAGCAGTCGCAACAGAAGAATCACAGTTTGGGAAATATAGTCTTGAAAAAATAGTGAAGAATGTCGAGCTTGCGCGAGCAGAACATGCCCCGATGTGTCAGGATACAGGAATTGTCATTGTGTTTGCAGAGGTGGGTCAGGACGCTCGAATCGTTGGTGGAACTTTAAACGACGCCATTAATGAAGGAGTAAGACAGGGTTATCAAGAGGGCTATCTACGTAAGTCTGTCGTCCGAGATCCGGTTTTAGATCGAAAAAACACTGGCGATAACACGCCAGCGGTCATTTATACAGAGCTTGTACCCGGTGACAAAATTAAGATTCAAGTTCTTCCTAAAGGAGCCGGTAGTGAAAATATGGGGGCATTAAAAATGTTAAAGCCTGCAGAAGGATTAGAAGGGGTCAAGGATTTCATCATTAAAGCGGTTACCCAAGCGGGTGGAAACCCTTGTCCGCCAGTCATTGTTGGAGTTGGAATCGGGGGCACGATGGATAAGAGCACTCTTTTAGCGAAGAAGGCATTAGCTCGTCAAGCTGGTCAGCCCCATCCAAATCCAGAATATCAAGCACTAGAGGAAGAATTATTAGTAGAGATCAATAAGCTGGGAATAGGACCTCAAGGCTTCGGTGGAAAAGTAACAGCTTTAGCTGTTCATATTGAAACCTATCCAACGCATATTGCGACCATGCCAGTATCCGTTTGTTTAAATTGTCATGCTGCGAGACATAAGGAAGCCATTCTTTAATAAAGGGGGAACGAATATGACAAATATTAAAAAAATCACCACTCCGTTAACAGACGAGGTTGTCAAAGGCTTAAAAGCAGGCGATCAAGTATCGATATCTGGCGTCATTTATACTGCGAGGGACGCTGCCCACAAGCTTTTAACTGAAGCGATTCAAGCAGGGGAAGAGCTGCCTGTTGATTTCAAAAATCAAATCATTTATTATGCGGGGCCAACACCTGCCAAGCCAGGAAAGGTCATTGGTTCATGTGGACCAACGACAAGCGGTCGGATGGATGCCTACTCGCCGTTAATGATGGAACAAGGATTAAAAGGGATGATTGGGAAAGGCCCTCGCAGTAAAGAGGTCGTGGAAGCGATGATTGCTAATCATGTTGTTTATTTTGCAGCAATTGGTGGAGCGGCTGCATTGATTGCCGATTCCGTCAAGGAAGCAGAAGTTGTTGCCTTTGATGAGTTAGGCCCAGAAGCTATTCGCCGCTTAGTAGTTGAGGACTACCCTTGTATCGTAGCGATAGATTCAGAGGGTCATAACTTGTATGAATTAGGTGTTCAGCAATACAAGATCGTAGATTAAGGCAGTGCAGAAGAAGAGGGGGGACACCGATGCTAAAGTTTGATGTAGTTGTAGTGGGAGCTGGTGGTGCGGGCATGATGGCCGCACTATCAGCTAGTGAAAAAAACAATTTAAAAGTAGCCGTGCTAAGTAAAATTTTCCCGACTCGTTCCCATACTGGAGCGGCTCAAGGTGGAATTAATGCAGCAATGGGCTATAGAGACAGCACTGATTCTCCAGAGAAGCATTTCCGAGATACGGTAAAGGGAAGCGACTTCCTGGCAGATCAGGATGCGGTGGAATTTTTTACATCTGGAATGCCAGATATGATTTCAGAATTAGATTACTACGGGGTACCTTTTTCTCGAGATGAGAAAGGGCAAGTGGCGCAACGGCCTTTTGGCGGAGCGTCGAGTCCAAGAACATGTTACTCGGCCGATAAAACAGGCCATGTTATTTTGCATGCATTGTATGAGCAATGTTTGAAAAATCATGTTCAATTTTTGAATGAGTGGTTCCTATTATCATTAGTCGTTGAAGATGGGAAATTTGAAGGACTGGTAGCGATGGATATTCGCGATGGAAAAATTCATCCGATCCAAGCGAAGTCAGTTGTTATCGCCTCAGGAGGATTTGGACGAATTTATTGGAGCAGGACAACGAATGCCATCAATATGACTGGTGACGGTACAGCTGCCTGCTTTGAGGCAGGAATTCCTCTGAAGGATCCGGAGTTTATTCAGTTCCATCCAACAGGTCTTGCCCAGACGGGAGTGCTTTTATCAGAGGCTTGCCGTGGGGAAGGTGGATATTTAATCAATAAAGATGGGGAACGCTTTATGGCCCGTTATGCACCGGAGAAAATGGAGCTTGGTCCCCGCGATCTTGTTTCTAGATCAATAGAGACGGAGATTAAAGAGGGACGCGGTTTTGGTGAAGGAATGACCTCTTACGTCCTCATGGATCTTCGCCATTTAGGTGAAAAGAAAATTATGGAGCGTCTTCCTCAGGTACGTGAATTGGCATTGGAGTTCGAAGGAGTCGATCTCATTAAGGAGCCAGTGCCGATTCGTCCAAGCTGCCATTATACAATGGGTGGAATCCATGTGTCCGACTACAAGACGTGCAGTACACCGATTGAAGGGATCCATGCAGCAGGCGAGTGCTGCTCTGTGTCGATTCATGGTGCGAATCGTTTAGGCGGGAATTCTGTAGCAGATGTTGTCTTCTTTGGAAAGTATGCCGGGCTTGGCGCGAAGGAATCAGCGATGAGAAGAAGCTTCGGTCGTACAGAGAAGCTTGAGCAAGAAGCGAATGCATGGAAGACGAAATTTAAAACGATTCGCGAGAAAACAACGGGAGTCAGTATGTTCTCCATCCGCAATCGTTTAGCGGAAACGATGTGGAATTATGTTGGGATTTTTCGGACAGAGTCTGAAATGGCACAAGCATTGGCAACCGTTGATGAACTAATAGAAGAGTACAAGGACGCCTACGCTGGTGACGCTTCAGTAAAATACAATATGGCTTTTATCAATTATGTGGAAATTGGAAATATTTTAAAGCTAGCAAGAGCAGTGGCTATGGGTGCTCTTAATCGTCGGGAAAGCAGAGGCTCTCATTCAAGAGGGGATTATCCGACTCGTAATGACGAACAGTTTCTCAAGCATACGCTCATTTATAAGGACGGAGAAAATTATCGACTGGAGTATGCACCGGTAACGATTACAAATTATCAACCGGAGGAGCGGAAGTACTGATGGAAATGATGACAGTAAAGATTAAAAGATTTGATGGCCGCAACAGTTATTATCAAAAGTATGAAGTTCCTTATGAAAAGGGCAAAACCATTTTGTGGCTGTTGACAACTATTCGCGAAGAGCAGGATCCAACATTGAATTTCACTTCAGCCTGTCGCCATGCCATCTGTGGCAGCTGTGCAGTTCAAATAAATGGAAATGCCTTTCTTGCTTGTAATACGCCATTAGATGATGTACTGGAAACGTATAAAACGATGAATTTGACATTTGAACCGTTAAAAAACTTCGAAGTGATTAAAGATCTGGTCATCGTTTGGGAACCAAAAATGGAAAAAATGACGAAGGTGAAGCCGTGGATAATCCCGGGTGAAGAGGGAAGCAAGGAAATAGGATTTCTTCAAAGTGAAGAGGATTTTCAACAAATTGCTGCTCCAACCGATTGTATTCTCTGTGGGGTTTGTGCCTCTGAATGCAATCAGCTAGCAGTGAATCAAGATGGTTATCTTGAGCCATTCATTTTAAACAAGGCATATCGTTATATCGTTGATACTAGAGATGGTGCCCCAGAACAACATCTCAAGCCTGTTTTGGAAAATGATCTATGGAAATGTCTCCATTGTATGCAATGTGTGTCCCAATGTCCGAAGACGATTCCTTTAACTGACCAGATCGCATTTTTACGCTCTGCAACCATGGCTATGGGTGAGCTAGATAATCAAGGGGCTAAGCATGCCTATGCTTTCCATGATGACGTGAAAAATAAAGGCCGTTTAAATGAAACGATGCTCCCGATCAAAACAGATGGATTGGTGCAAACAGCTTTGACGAAAATTCCATTTGCATTGCGAATGGTGAAAAAAGGCAAGATTAACCCGCTCCATATGCCAAAGCAGATCTCTGGGATTCAAGAAGTGAGAAAACTATACGAATACGCTGAGGAGGTTAAGTCATGACGTTAACATACGCATTTTTTCCAGGCTGCACTTTAGAATCGGCTGCTGAAGAGTTAATGATATCCACGAAAAAAGTTGCAGAAGCACTTGGGATTGAATTGATTGAATTAAATGGCTGGACCTGCTGTGGAGCAAGCCATATCCAGGATATTGATAACTTCTTGTCGACCTCCATTAATGCGAGAAATATCGCATTAGCTGAGAGCCTGGGAGTCTCCAAGTTATTGACCGTTTGCAATACGTGTACGCTTATGCTGCGGACAGCGAAGTTGAAAATGGATAAAAATGAAAGGTTGAAAGAACAAGTGAATGTTGGACTAGATCGGGCAGGTTTGCAGTACAAAGGGACGGTTGAAGTGACTCATCTGCTTTGGGCTTTGCTTGAGGACTACGGACTGGAAAACTTGAAAAAGAAAGTAACGGTCCCTTTGAAAGGATTAAAGGTGGCGAATTTTTACGGCTGTCACATTGTCATGCCGCCAGATGTGATGGGTTTTGAGAACCATCGTAACCCACAATCGATGGAGATGGTGGCAGAAGCACTAGGTGCAGAATGTGTGGAATTTGATCAAAGACTCGCTTGCTGCGGCTTCCATGCTGTTTTTCCGGCACAAAAAGAAGTTATGACAATGACGGGAATCAACTGTTTATCACCGAAGGAAGCGGGTGCAGATTGTATTGTCACGCCTTGCCCTCTTTGCCAAATGCAGCTTGATGCCTATCAGCCCGATGCGCAAAAACGCTTTGACCAAGATATAACGATGCCGATCATCCATTTACCACAATTAATTGGTTTGGCACTGGGAATAAGTCCGGAAGAGCTGGCGATTAACCGCCACGTTGTCGATGCAATCCCTGCTCTTCAAAGGAAACTACAATTGGCATAATCAATGTTTTCTCCAAACTGTGGTTAAATCAGATCTTACGATTTAAAAAGAGGGGATGGAGCATGAACGATCTCTATCAAAAAAGAGCGAAATTAGTGGGGCATGTGGATAGCGGTTTGCTTTGGCTCCTAAATATGCATGACGATTGGATTCATGATCAATATGGGGAGAGCTACATCTACCATGGGATTATTTATTCGAGTACGACCCCTTTTCATGCATTATCAACATCCGTTACAGGCTACTTTCAAGATGATGATACGAAGCGTTGGCTTAAGGTCAAGGATGGTAAGGTTATCTTTGAGCCAAAGGATATTTCTCTTGCTTGGAAGGATCAGTTAGAAGAGTTTTTCACATTTACGTTTACAACAGGAAGGTATGTTCGTTACAAGGAGGCTAAGCTCCTTTAACACATGTATTTACTTCTCGGTCTTCAACTTTGAAGGCCTTTTCCTGTTTATTTCCAATTTATACACTTTGTTAATATTCATTGAATACTCGTTTTTCGGCCAATCATGGGAAGGGGCGTTATGTTATGCTTGCGCCATAAAATGTCGAAGTCGACAATTAATGAGGTGGTCGCCCATGAAATGGAAGAAAATAAAATTGAAATATATGGTCATTCTTCTTGTGGGGATTGTCGTTAGTGTATCGATTCTTATCACAGGTTATTTTATTAATGAAACGGTTTCGGAACGAATTGTAGCTAGTCAAGAAGAGAAGGCCTTTAATGTCGCAAAAATGATTGCCCAAATACCGACGATCATTGAAGCGTTAAATGGGGCAGAACGTGAAGGAAGGATTCAAGAGCTGACTGCGAAAATGCGAGACTCTACAAATGTGGAATTCATTGTTGTAATGGATATGAACGGAATTAGAAAGTCTCATCCAAATCCCGATAAAATTGGTGAGAAGTTTGTGGGCGGAGATGAGACCGATGTTCTTATGGGAAAGGAATATTCTTCTGTTTCGGAAGGGACACTCGGCCCATCATTACGAGCTTTTACACCAATATTTGATGAAAATCACCTGCAAATTGGGGCAGTTTCGGTTGGAATTTCTCTAAATCGTATCGATTTTGTATTAAGCATACTGCGTGGAAATATATTTATGGGAATTGGCATTGGCATCATTTTTGGTGCTGTTGGCGCCATTCTTTTATCATCGTTAGTGAAAAGAGTGTTATTAGGATTGGAGCCGTCTGAAATTGCCAGAATTCTGAAAGAAAGACAGGCTCTGATCGAATCTGTTCATGAAGGGATTATTGCAGTGGACAAAGAAGGGGATATTACTATTGCGAATCAATCAGCTGTAAGCTTACTTGGAAAGACTGGTACTGAGCAAGATCTGGTCGGTAAAAAAATTGATTGTATCTCGAGCACCTCCCTTTTAAGAAAATCATTGGAAACGGGCAAGGAGTACCTAGATCAAGAACAGGTCGTAAACGGAAAAGAACTTATCAGCAATACGGTACCGATCATTGTAAATGACAAGATTGTCGGGGCTGTTAATATATTACGGGATAAAAGCGAGATTAAACAGCTTGCAGAACAATTAACGGGAGTGCAGCTTTATGCAGATGCTTTAAGGGCACAATCCCATGAATTTATGAATCAACTCCATTGTGTAATGGGGCTGATTCACTTAAAGGAATACGATGAACTGGAAAATTTCATCGAAAAAACGGTTGAGGACACACAGAATGACATTAGCAATGTGACAAAAAAATTACGGGATCCTGCTTTAGTAGGTTTTCTCCTTGGAAAGTTAAGCTATGCGCGAGAATCTGGAATAACGTTTGCATTATCGATTAATCATGTCTTCCCTGCTTGGAAAGATGCGGAGTTTTCCCATGATTTAATTACGATCATTGGCAATTTGCTTGACAATGCCATTGACGCAGCAGCGGAGAGTGCGAATAAGCAAGTGAACTTAAAGCTTGAATTTTTAGATAAGACATTAATGATTGAAATGCAAGACTTTGGCAAAGGGATAAAAACACCATTTCAAAGGTACATTTTTCAGAAAGGCTACTCAACGAAAGGGGAAAACCGCGGGTATGGTCTATTTTTGTTGAAGCAAACAGTAGAAAAGCGCAATGGGCGTATCCGTTTATCTAGTTCAAAAACAGAGGGCACTACATTTATGATAACAATACCTTGGCAATGGGAAGGTGATAAAACATGATAAAAGTGTTGATTGTTGAAGATGATCCGATGGTAGCTGAGCTAAATAGGCGCTATGTGGAAAGTGTTGACGGTTTTCAAGTACTCAAAGTTGTTCAGTCTGTCGATGATGCGAAAGAAGTGTTAAAAACGGATAAGTTAGATTTAATATTATTAGACGTATTTATGCCTGGGGACAATGGGCTTACCCTATTGTTATATATTAGGGAATTAGGATTGAGTGTGGATGTTATTTTGATCACGGCCGCTTCTGATATTGAAACGATTCAAAGTGCATTAAGATTCGGTACGATTGATTATTTAATAAAGCCATTTACATTTGCTAGATTGAAAGAAGCGCTTCTTTCATATAAACAAAAGCTTGAATTTTTAGAGTTTCATCCTCATCAGATTAATCAACAGGAATTGGATGAGAGGCTGTTACAGAAAGAAAGAATGCAACCGACGCATGAGCTACCAAAGGGATTGACAAAGCATACGCTTAATCTCATTTGGGCAGAATTGCAGGCAATTGGAGAAAATGAGTTTTCAACGAACGATATTGCCAAAAGTACGGGCATTTCAAGAGTATCCATTAGAAAATATTTAAATTTTCTTGAAGAAATTGGTGTATTAGAGACGAGGGTGTCATATGGCACTATTGGCCGTCCAATTAGCCAGTATATTTTAAATGAACAAAACAGCATAGCGATATCTGATTATTTATAAATGAAGTATGCTTTAGCCTGCAGTCTTGCAGGTTTTTTATATTTCTTGTAAAGGAACTCTGCAAAAAACCTTAAATTCCAAGAACAGTATTTCCCTTTCAATTCCGTGAAAAATCCGACAATGAACGAATTGCCTCTGGCACCTTGAGTTAAAAAATGAAACCTTCATTCTTGTCCTAACGTAAAATAAAAGAAGGAGTTGCTAAAGCTGAAGTCGAACCAATTATTATCAGCTTGTGTGTTATTTAGTGATTCACCGCCCTAACGAAGCAAAGAAGGAATTTATATCTAAGCTCCATTCCGCTTTTTTTGCTCTGAAAGGCCATGCAGAAATATTTTTCTTCATTGGTTTTAGAGCAATAGTAGGCGTGGTCATACTTATTAGGGGTTTTGTGAAGGATATTTTGTAAAAAGCAGTTAAACATTTTTTAGGAGGGCTACGTGATGCAAGAAGAACGAAAGCGAATTTTGAACATGGTGCAAGAAGGAAAGCTAACGGTAGATGAGGCTTTGATTTTGTTGGAAGGGCTGGAGGACGCGGAAAGCACTAAGAAAAATAAAGCAGAACAGCTTTTTGGGGAATTGTCAACAGCTGTAAAGTTTGAAGAAGCGAAAAAAGATGATTCTTTTCAAAGCCAAAAGCATCAATCGACTAAGGATAAAATTTTTGAGTTTGTCGACACAGCTATTCAAAAAATCAAGGATTTTGATTTAGATTTGAATTTCGGCCAATCAGTTGATATTTCTCATATTTTTCAACAAGGGGATGTCTATTTAAGAGAGATGGACGTCGATTTGGCCAATGGTTCTGTGAAGATTGTGCCATGGGAACAACAGGATGTTCGCGTTGAATGTGAGGCAAAGGTCTATCGAGTCGAGTCCCAGGATGAAGCGAGAAATACGTTTTTAAAAGACGTCATTTTTGCAATTGAAGGACAAAAACTGCGGTTTGCTTCACAGCAAAAATGGATGAAGATCCATGCCACACTCTACATTCCCAAAGCGCAGTATGAAAATATTAAAGTGAGAATGTTTAATGGTTCAATCATTAGTGAAAACTTGCAAGTAGAAAAATATAATGTAAAAACAGCGAATGGAAAAATTAATATGTCTAACATAGAGAGCAAGTATGTCGATGCAGAAACAGCAAACGGGCAAATTGAAGTTGTTAATGGTAAAATAGATGACCTAGAGGCAGAGACGATTAATGGAGCGATTAAATTGGATGGCAGCTTCAAAAAGGTAGAACTGCAATCCTTTAACGGCAATATCGATTGTACTGTTACCGAACCAAGTTGTGAACGGATCGAGGCAAAGGTGACGACAGGCGGTATCAAGTTGTTTGTACCTGAGCATGCCGCTATTGCTGGAGAGCTAAAAACCAATCTCGGCAACTTCAATATTGATTACACAGGCATTCAAGTTACCGAGGAAAAAAATGAAGTCGTTCAAAAACAACTTCGTTTCCAGCCTAGCAGCCACCATGGTCACATAATGAGAATCGATGCGGATACGAAAACAGGATCGGTGACAATCAAGCGACTAAAGTAATAGAATAGTCCTCTAGAGAACTGAAATAGCGCTTAAAGGATGTTGAATATGAGATGGATTATTGGAATTTTAATTAATGCGGTCTTATTTATTGCCTTGGCAGGTTATTTTGAGAATTCCTTCTATATTGAAAGTATTGGTGCGGCCATTGGCGCCAGCTTTATGCTCGCCATTCTTAATATTTTGGTGAAGCCCATTTTAATCATTTTAACTTTGCCTATTACGATTATCACCCTTGGTTTATTTTTGTTTGTCATCAATGGGGTAACGCTCCTTATAACAGAGGCACTCATGGGTGAGGCATTTCAAATAAATGGACTGGGAATGGCCATTCTCATTTCAGCAATCATGTCGATTATTAATCTCGTGATTCAAAATGTTATTTATGATAAGAAGAAAACAAGAAACTGAGCGACATCGTCATTTCATCATACAAAGAAGGACCATACTTTAAAGGGCGCAGCAAAAAATAAACGGATCTTATCAGATAAGTATATACTTTCCAGAAAATAGCATAGCTAAACTACATGAAACTGGATGACATATATGATTTTAGCAATCAAAAGAGCCAAACTAATTAGTATCAATTGTTTGGCTCTTACGATTTTGTATTATTTTATTTCACTTAAAAAATAAGGTGGGGTAAAAGTATCAACTCCTAACGAATTAAACTTAACAGAACATATTTTTAGTCTTTGCAAAACTGGTATTTTTACAACTCTTAAAAAATAGTCATTGTGCTTGTATTAAGGGTTAAATTGTATTATATTTAGTTTGTAATTAATCAATAAATAAACATAAATGAATGGGTGTAAAATATGGCAAGACCTAAAAAGGGAAATCGTAAGGAAGATATTCTTGAAGCGGGATTGGAAGTATTTGCAATAAAAGGATACTATAATACAACAACTGCACATATAGCAGAAAAAGCGGGAATATCACAGCCGTATGTATTTAAATTTTTTAGAACAAAAGAAGAGCTATTTATTGCAGCCTTAGATCGTGCGTTTGATAGAATCATTCAAACTTTTAAAAATGTTGAATCGAGCTCAGAACAACTCGTTAACAAGATGATCGAAGCTTATGAAGAACTGTCTACATTACATCCTAATGAAATTGCTTTGCAGGTAATTGGAATTTCCGTAACAGAAGAAGCAATACAGGAAGCTGCAAAGAATGGTCTGGCCCGTATAAGAAGTTACACTTTAGAAAGGTTTAACTCAGCTGGAATAAAAAATGCCGAAAGAGAAGTAACTACTTTTCTAGCTAGAGGGATGTTATGTAATATCTCCTATTTCTTAGATTTCCCTGAACTTATTGATAAAAATAAATAATCAAATGAAGTTGGTTATTTATGTAATAAATAGTTATTGATTGATTAATAATTAATTAATGGGGGTGAAAAGATGAAATTAAAAAGTTTTGATTATGTTTCTATCACAATTATTCTTATTTGCATCATTAGTTGGTGGGGTTAAAGAGTTATTGTGAAGTATTTTTTATGAGGAGGTGAGAATGATGAACGGAAATAAAAAAGAATCTTCTCTTTCCCCTTTGTCCATTGGACTAGGAATTACAGCTATAGTGATTGTCTTGTTTACGTTATGGGACTAACGTATTAATATTAGTTAGTGATTAATCAATAATTAATGAGCGAATCCTCTATATTATTAGGAGTAGCAGGTTAACTTATTGTTTTTCAACATTACTGGATAATATAAAAATTAATTAATCACTAACTTTGTACTGAAAATAGAACTGAAAGATTGAGAGGAGTTAATCTTATGAACCATTTAATTGTGTATGCTCATCCAAGAAAAGAAAGTTTTAACCATGCCATTCTGGAAGCTACCATCCGAGGTATTCGCCAAAAGGGACATGAATATGTAGTACGCGATTTGTACGCGATGAAGTTTCAACCAGTCGCAAGCAGCAGTGAAATTTTGGGTGGCATCGGCGAGGATATTGAACAGGAGCATCATTATCTGAAGTGGGCAGACGTCATCATTTTCATCTATCCGATCTGGTGGACAGGACTGCCTGCAATCGTCAAAGGCTATATTGACCGTGTCTTTACTTATGGGTTTGCCTACCGTTACGTGAATGGTGAACAAATGGGAATGCTGAAAGGAAAAAAAGCCTTAATCTTTAACACGCAAGGAAAATCGCATGCCCAATATGCGGCCATCGGCATGGATAATGCACTATTGTTGACTTCCGACACAGGTATATTTGAATACTGCGGCATAGAAGTGCTGCAACATGTTTTTTTCGAGTCTGTACCGAGCTCCGACAAGGCGACACGTATAGCTTGGCTGGATCAAATCGAGGTGATGGCAAGTCAATTATAAGTGATATTTTTATATGATTATCAAGAGCCATCTTTTAAACTTGGTTTAAACAGTATAAGTTTCTTGTCCCGAGTTGAGGAAAAGAACTGGTGCTGTTTACAGAAACAGCTAAGTATCTAAGATGGCTTTATTATGTAGTGAGTTAGTGAATAGGTGCTTTAGTCTAAGAGCAATCTTCAGCAATCAAGCGCGATTGTTGAATAAAACTTTATTTTACCAGCCACAACAGGACGGGGTATGTGTGTTGGAAGTATTTAATTTAAGTGACTTATTATTACCTTGACATTTCCTTATTTCGGGTAATGTTAGCTTCGCTGGTACTACCCCTAGTATGGATGTAGTGTTTTTTTGGGGAAAAGTTGCTCATATTGAAAAAGAACTCCAAATTGCAACGGTGTTCCTTTTCAGCTTGCCTATGAGTTCATGTAAGTGAGCTCTTATTCCTCGCTAAAATCCAAATTAACCGGTTCCTTGGGCAATATTTCGGTTGTTAGCATATTAACCGTCTGCCCAGACTTTCCCTTTTCCATATAGTAATACACCAAAGCTAAATGGCCTTAGTTCAATATTCTTGGAACTAAGGCCATTAAGTCGTTTCGGGATTTTTCAAGACCATAGAAATTATGTATTCATCTATAGTCTAGCGTTTTATGTCTACGATTTTTATACTTAAACTGATGTGAAAAAAGAAGCTTCTCATGAGACAAATGAATTTTTTTAAAAAATCTGTCTACCGTAAGGGCATATCATCGTAATTTAATACCGGTTTTTTGAAATATTCCCTATAATTAGGTGACGCTTATTTAGATAACATATGGTTGAGTTGCTCTTCTTTTAATTCGAGAACGTTAACTACAGAGGGATCTAGATAACTGTTATATTCAACTGTATCCACTTCATATATATATTTTGGCGAAACTATATATAATAATTGATTGCTTTTAGAAGACATTTCTGATTCGATAGTGATCTCTTCATTGGGGTGGATAGTTATATCTTCCTTAAATGGTTTTCCATTTACAGTTATATTCGTAAATTCTAAGTGATGATTTTCAATTTGGAGATCTTTAAGGATGATATCTGATTCGGAATTATTTTTGATGCTATTTCTATATACATCAGAGGTATCAAAACTAAGAAAATGTACATCGCTTTGAGTTAGTAAATCATTCCTTTCAAGAGAAATAACTTTAAGTCTACCTATGTCATAATTTTTTGTTTTACCATTATTGTAAGAAATAATCACTTCGTTAATAATTTCTTCTGTATTTTCGTTAATGGAGCAATCCACTTCAATAGTAAAGATTTTTTTTCCTTGAAATTTTTCATTTGAAGTTGTTATGTTAAAACTATTAATCTCTAGCTGTTCGGTATTTTTAAAGTCTATTGACAATATATTCTCTTGAAGTTCTTTAATCGAATGCCCACTTATCCCTATCAAATTAATAATAAGTTGATTTTCCGGAACCGTATATAAAACACCATCCCACTCACCAAGATATAACTCTTCGTTATCACGATTAGTTATATAATAATATATAAAGATGCTAATAAATATGAGGCATAAAATAGTTATAATCGATATTTTTTTCATTTCATTAATCACCTTGCTATTTTGTCTTTTACTATAAAAGTAGAGGTCAAGAACAAAATTATTTTAGAGTCAATCTATTAAGTTATTGATATTGAAGACCTAAGATGGTTGTTATAGGCTCGTAAGCATTAGTGTAGGAAATTTCAGGATCTCTACCTAAGTATTCCTTAGTTATTTTGATTCTCTTGTTATACTGATCTGCATATTGAGCTACTCTAGCTCTACTTCCCTTGCTTTTATCGATGCTAAAAGTATAATTGGCAGAATAACTTCGTGATACAGAAACGGTTAAATTAAATTGTGATTTTGCCTTTTCTCTTATATCTGCAGTAACTCCACTTGAAAACGTCAAGGTCTTTGTTATTGTAGTTCCGTATTGGATTGTTTTTGCATCCGCAGTATATACCCAGTTAGTTTTTCCTGCTACAAAAACATTGTTCTGACGAGTTGTACTTACAAGTGATAATTTTGGTGGCTGAGCTATACAAGCTATACACTCTGGTTGAATTATGTCTTCACTTTTACTATCTAATAACTTTTCTTCTTCCCCATCATCAAATTGTGAATAATATAACTCTAATCCCTCTTCTGAATTGTAAACATCTTCTGAAACAGTATATGCAGAAACAGAAGGCACAATGATGCTAGTAAGTAGAATTAACGCAATAAATGTCATTAATGATTTTAACTTCAAATGTATATGCTCCTCTCAAAGAAAATATTATTTTGAACTTGACCTCTATCGAATAAATTCTACAAAATATGATCAATTCCTTCCTTTTTTTAGAAAAATTCCAAAAATTAAACAATTTTTGATTGTTAAGTAAATTTAACAGTCTAATGTCTTTTTATAATCAATCGAAGCACTTAAGAAAAAACCGTCTCTGAGATCACGTCATAACCATTCCTTTTTAAAAGAGCCGCGGTAACTCCGTTTCCAGCTATTTTCTCACCGTTAAAATGTCCGTTATAGATATTGGTACTGCCACAGGATGGGCTGTTTTCTTTTAGAACAATCATTGTTGCCCCCAGTTGTTGTGCCCTCTCTAGTGCTAAATAGGCACCTTTAATAAACGCTTCGGTGACATCCGAGCCCGATTGGGAGACTACTTTTGCCCTTCCGTCGAGCACATCTTCACCGCTGCCTCCGATAATTTCAGCAGGTTCCCTTGGGGTGGACAAACCGCCAAGTAGTTCGGGACAGACAGTGATCGCTTCCTTTTTCATTACTAATTCGCTAATCCGTTCGTTTAAACAATGTGTACCGTTGTATCTTACTTCTAATCCAGCTAAACAGGAACTGACTAAAATCATGATTTGAGTCCTCCATTATCTATAGTTAACGTTATTCTATCACATAAAAAAGACCAAACCACCCGGTGATTTGATCCTTTGACTGGGCTATTTTTCCGTTAACATACTTGCTTGAAAGCCGTCCTCCTTTAACTTCATCAGCAAATTCTCCGCTGTTTCCTTTTCTGTAAAAGGACCGGCTATAACTTTATAGATTGGTAAGGAACTGTTTTTCTTTTCTGGAGTGGGAATGGTCACTTTCGGCTTTAATTGAAGCTGGTATTGTTCTCGCAAACCTTTGGCAATTGCCTCTGCACACGTTTTTCGATATAAATTTGAACGAAGGAGCTTAAGATCTTCTTTGTTTGTCATGAAGCCGCATTCCACCAATATGGCCGTCATTTTAGTTGCACGAAGCACATGGAAGCCGGCTCCTTTAACTCCCCTGTCTTGCAATCCGGTCGCGACGACAAGATTTTTTTGCACCTTGTCGGCAAGTGCTGAGGCGATTTTGGGCTTTGATGTATAGATGTATGTTTCAATTCCACTAACCTCGTTCCAGCCCGTCCCATAAGCATTGGCATGGATTGAAACAAAGCAGTCGACTGCTAATCGATTCGCCTTATCGGTCCTTTCTTGAAGTGAAACATCCTTTGTGTCAGAATGGGAAAAATAAATAACGACATCTTTATACGTTTCCAAAATGGCCTTCGTCTCATTTGCTACAACTCTGTTAAATTCATACTCTCGCATCCCATCGGGGCTTCTTTTACCTGGTGTATTGTAACCGTGGCCTGCGTCCAACATTATTTTCATTGGTCCTTCGCTCCTTGTCTCGGGAAAATTTCATTATATCCGCTCACAATGTTATTGATTCACTCTTATCATATGTTTAATTGTAAAAAAAGGAGATGCTGCGTTAATTTTATGCGAACGAATTTGGTTATTCGGAAAAAAGTGCTAAAATAGAGTGAAACTTTAACACATCAACCAATATATTTTGAAAAAATGATAGAGCCTATCATAATCCATCAAGGAGGAGTTCCATTTGCAGAAGGTACGGACAAAGGATATTTTAGATAAGTTTAAGCTTGAGCTCATTAGTGGTGAAGAGGGGATTAATCGTCCTATCACAATGACTGATATTTCGAGACCTGGGCTTGAACTTGCTGGTTTTTTCGATTACTATCCGGCCGAGCGCGTGCAGCTGCTTGGAAAAACAGAATTAACATTTATTCAAAAACTCGATCCAGACATTCGGGCAGAGCGTTTGGAGCGTTTATGTACGGATATTACACCAGCGATTGTCGTAACAAGAGATATGCCTGTTCCGGATGAATTGATTGAAGCGTCGGAACGGGAGGCTGTTCCTGTTTTGCGCTCAAAATTTAAGACAACTCGTTTCTCTAGTCGTCTTACCAATTTTCTTGAAACAAGGCTCGCTCCAACAACAGCAGTTCACGGCGTCCTCATTGATATTTATGGTGTCGGGGTTCTCATTACCGGAAAAAGTGGTGTAGGAAAAAGCGAAACGGCGTTGGAACTCGTTAAACGAGGACATCGTCTTGTTGCAGATGACTGCGTGGAAATTCGCCAAGAAGATGATGATACATTGGTCGGAAATTCTCCAGAGCTTATCGAACACTTGCTTGAGATTCGTGGGTTGGGAATTATCAATGTGATGACCCTCTTTGGAGCAGGTGCTGTTCGAAATTATAAAAAAATTTCTCTCGTCATTCATTTAGAGCTTTGGGATCAAACAAAGCAATATGATCGTTTAGGCCTTGATGAGGAAACGATGCGAATCATTGATACGTCTGTTACGAAGCTGACTGTTCCGGTTCGACCTGGGCGTAACTTAGCTGTTATCATTGAAGTAGCGGCGATGAATTTTCGCCTCAAAAAAATGGGTGTGAATGCAGCAGAACAATTTGCCAGTCGATTATCTGATGTTATCGAAGACGGAGATGTAGAGGATAGATAAAGAAATAGCTAAAGGAGAGAGTTAGATGGAAGAAAATATACAACCACTTGACCCAATTGCATTTTCCCTCGGTCCGATCACTGTTCACTGGTATGGCATTATTATCGGGCTAGGCCTAGCTTTAGCACTTATCATTGCGATGAGAGAAGGAGAGAAGAGAGGTCTGCAAAAGGATTTATTTCCAGACTTAATGCTGTGGGCGATCCCAATCGCGATTATTTCAGCGCGTCTTTATTATGTCATTTTTGAATGGGATTATTATGTTCAAAATCCAGGTGACATTATTAAAATTTGGAATGGTGGAATTGCCATCCATGGGGCGTTAATTGGTTCCGTCGTGACAGCTTATATATTCGCGAAGAAAAGAAATTTATCATTTTGGAAAATTGCTGATATTGCGGCGCCAAGTATTATTCTCGGTCAAGCAATCGGGCGCTGGGGAAATTTTATGAACCAGGAGGCCCATGGTGGAGAAGTAACGCGTGCTTTTTTAGAAGGCTTGCATTTACCGGACTTTATCATTAATCAAATGTACATAAATGGTACCTATTACCATCCGACTTTTTTATACGAATCAGTATGGAATTTTTTAGGTTTTATACTGCTAATATTGTTGAGAAAAGTGAATTTGCGCCGGGGCGAAATGTTCTTAACGTACGTTATTTGGTATTCTGTCGGCAGATTCTTTGTGGAAGGGATGCGAACAGACAGCTTAATGCTTACTGAAAGCTTGCGGATGGCGCAAACAATCTCGATCGTCCTTATTATTGGAGCGATCGCCATTATGATTTATAGAAGATCGAAAGGGTATGCAAGGGAAAGATATTTGGATCAATCGGTTTCGTGATCAGGAGTTTTAAGAAAGAGGAGAAGGATTATGATGGTTCAATCGCTAACGAAAGGTTTAAAGGTCGGACTGCAAACGGTGTGGTCGCTCGGGAAAATTATTTTTCCAGTTACATTGATTGTGGCCGTTCTTCAGCATACGCCAATTCTTCCTTGGTTGAGCAAATTGCTCGCCCCGTTAATGGGGATATTTGGACTCTCTGGCGATGCGGCGATCCCCCTTGTGATCGGCAATTTTCTCAATTTGTATGCAGCGATTGGAGCGATCCTTACGCTCGACTTAACGGTTAAAGAGGTTTTTATTATTGCTGTAATGCTATCTTTTTCCCACAATATGCTAGTGGAGTCGAGCGTCGTGACAAGGGTTGGAGTGAAGCTTTGGATTGCTCTAGTCGTTCGCATTGGGCTTGCCCTGATAGCGGCGATTGTGATTAATCTTGTCTGGAGGGGCGGGAATGAGCTTGCACAGTATGGTTTTATTCAGGCAACAGAACAAGAAACAGGATTAGGAATATGGGGTATTGCCGTTGATGCGGTGCAAAAGGCAGGGCTTGGCATCCTCCAGCTTGCTATCATCGTTATACCATTAATGATCGTCATACAAATATTAAAGGATTTAAAATGGCTCGATAAGTTTTCAAAATGGATGTCGCCGTTCACCCGAGCATTAGGAATGAAGCCAAATACGTCTACTACTCTAGCTGCTGGTCTTTTATTTGGCTTGGCTTATGGTGCGGGTGTGATGATTCAGGCTGTAAAAGAAGATGGGGTAAGCAAGAAGGATGCAACGCTTGCTGTTATTTTTTTAGGTGCCTGCCATGCGGTAGTAGAGGATACGCTTATTTTTGCCCCATTAGGAATTCCGATTTTGCCACTGCTACTCATTCGTTTAGCAATGGCAATCCTCATCACAGCACTCGTGGCATTTTATTGGAATCGAGTAGAAATTGCGCGCAGAAAGGAAACCACATATGAATTCTAAGATCACAACATTATTATTTGATTTAGACGGGACGTTAATCGATACAAATGAGCTAATTATTCAATCATTTTTACACACTTTAGAGCAATATTATCCAGGAGCTTATAAAAGGGAAGATGTCCTGCCATTTATGGGGCCAACTTTAACGGAAACGTTCGCTGCGATGAATGCGGATAAAGTGGAAGAAATGACTAATGTATATCGAACTTTCAATATTGCCCATCACGATGACCTTGTGACTGAATTTGAAGGCGTGCGAGAAACAGTTGCTGTCCTTAAAGAAAAGGGATTTAAATTGGGAATTGTAACAACAAAGCGCTTAACAGTCGTGGAAAAAGGGCTTCGACTAACAAAGCTTGAGAGCTATTTTGACGTCGTAGTTGCTCTTGATCATGTCACAAAGGCTAAGCCCGATCCAGAGCCCATTGTAAAGGCGCTGGCCCAGCTTGACTCTACACCAGAAGAAGCGATGATGATCGGCGATAATTTTCACGACATTGTTGGTGGGAAAAATGCTGGCACAAAAACTGCTGGGGTAGCATGGTCATTAAAAGGCAAGGCTTTTTTGGAACAGTATGATCCGGATTATATGCTTGAGCATATGAGTGATTTACTTGAAATATTAGGAGTCAATGAGCATGCGTAAAACGACCCGTTATCCTGTCGAAGGAGCCAATTCCTTATGGCATGTCTATAAAACGGTTCCCTTTTGGAAGGTTGTGAAAAATTTCATCGTCATCCAATTAGCGCGCTATACGCCTTTTCTCGGAATGAAAAATTGGCTTTATCGAACTTTTTTACGCATGAAGGTGGGGGAGGAAACTTCTTTTGCTTTAATGGTCATGCTCGATGTTATGTTCCCAGAGAAGATAAGTGTCGGGAGAAATACAGTCATTGGCTATAACACAACGATTTTAGCTCATGAATATTTGATTAAAGAATACCGTCTCGGCGAAGTCCATATTGGTAGCGAAGTCATGATTGGCGCCAATTCTACCATTCTACCAGGCGTGACAATTGGAGATGGTGCCTTTGTCTCAGCAGGGACGCTCGTTCATAAGGACGTTCCGGCGGGAGCCTTCGTTGGTGGAAACCCGATGAAGGTCATCTATACAAAGGATGAACTAGCCGAAAGATGGGCAGACGATCCAATTTACGGGAAGCAGCACAAATAGAAAAAATGGTGTTTCGCACGTAGACCGATAAAAATGGGTTAAAGACCGATATATTGGATTAAAGACCGATATATTGGATTAAAGACCGATAAAAAGTAATAAAGACCGATAAATTAGGTTGAAGACCGATAAAATCAAATTTAGACCGATATCCGCTAAAACGACTTGAGCTGTATTTATCATACTTCTAAAAAAATTTGCGAGAAGAGGTATTTCTTGTTTTATGCGTTCAACATGAAGTGTCGAAAACCCAATTACCTATTTTTAGAGGGGGTTTGTGTGATACGTCGATACACTGGTAAAAGCGCCGATAAATTTGATTTTTCGCCGATATAATCAAAAAAGCGCCGATATATTTCAGTTTTCGCCGATATATCAATTAAACGCCGATATATGCCTTTTCAGGTAAAATTGACAAGACTCCACCAGCAGGTTGTATGGCTTAACCTGCTGAAATTCGACAAGAAGATGTCCCTTTTTAAGGGGACATCTATTTTTTTGCTCTTTTCTCCCTTCTTTTAATCATTTGAATAATCACGTGTTGACGTGAAGGGGTTGGAGGAGTAAACTACATATAACTTCAATTTGCTAATACATTAGCGAACTAAAGCATCGAGAGCGAAAAGGTGGGAATGGGATGAGTCAACTGTTTATGTTTGAGAAGCCTTTGGGAATGCGAGATACACTCCCTGAACTATATGAAGCGAAAAGTCAGGTACAGGATGCGATTGAAACGGAAATGAAACTATGGGGCTATCAGTTTATGGATACGCCTGCGTTAGAATATTACGAAACTGTTGGAACGGCATCAGCAATACTAGATCAACAGCTTTTTAAGCTTCTTGATAATCAGGGGCACACGTTAGTTCTACGTCCTGATATGACGGCGCCAATTGCGCGGGTGGCAGCTTCCAAGCTATTGCAGAAGGATTTGCCCTTAAGGCTTGCCTATTCAGCCAGTGTATTTCGCGCTCAGCAGCGTGAAGGTGGAAGACCGGCGGAATTTGAACAAATTGGTGTTGAAGCCATTGCAGATGAGTCTGTCAGTGCGGATGGGGAAGTAATTGCTTTAATGGTGTCAGCTTTGCGGGAGGCAGGCATTAAAAGCTTTCAAATTTCGATAGGCCATATTGCTTTTGTGCAAGAATTTTTTCTGCAAATTTTAGGAACTGAGGAACGGGCACAGGCATTAACGAAATTTTTATACGAAAAAAACTTTGTAGGCTACCGAGAACATGTGAAGAGTTTAAATCTGTCCTCCATTGATAAGCAGCGCCTGTTGGACTTTTTGAAGCTTAGAGGCGG
Source organism: Robertmurraya sp. DFI.2.37 (assembly GCF_029211245.1). Lineage (NCBI taxonomy): Bacteria > Bacillati > Bacillota > Bacilli > Caryophanales > Bacillaceae > Robertmurraya > Robertmurraya sp. DFI.2.37. The sequence continues at coordinate 24,718 of NZ_JARGEJ010000032.1, forward strand.
TGAAGAGGTAATGGAACAAGCGCTTTGTTTAATTGAAAATGAAAAAGGAAGAGAAGCCATTCAGAAGTTGAAGCAACTGTGGGATATTGTCGTTGATTACGGTGAACAAGCTAATCTGAAAATTGATTTAACGCTCGTTAGTCATATGAGTTATTATACGGGAATTTTGTTTGAGGTTTATGCTGATAAGGTGGGATTTCCTATTGGAAATGGGGGGAGATACAATCTCCTTCTTGAGAAATTTGGCAAAACTACGGGAGCGACAGGTTTTGCCTTGAGACTGGATCGTATTCTGGAGGCGTTGGGAGAACTGAAGAAAGAGTTCACGACCGAGTGTGTTCTATTTAGCGGGGAAAGGCGCAAGGAAGCTTTTCAACTGGCTAAAGCTAAACGGGAACAAGGAATTAAGACCCTTTTGCAGGATATTCAAGGAGTTCGAAATATTGATGAATTTACCGGCCAATTCGCCGAAGTAACCTTTTTAATAGGGAAGGCAGGAAAGGGGTCGTAATGATGAAAGATTTGATCACAATCGCCATGCCGAAGGGGAGAATTTTTGAGGAGGCGGCAGAGCTGTTGCGTCAGGCTGGTTATCAGCTTCCCCCTGAATTTGAGGATTCACGAAAGTTGATTATTGATGTGGAGAAAGAAGGTTTTCGCTTTATTCTAGCAAAGCCGATGGATGTACCTACTTATGTGGAGCATGGGGTTGCAGATTTAGGAATTGCTGGGAAGGATGTCATGCTCGAAGAGGAAAGAGATGTTTATGAATTGCTAGATTTAAATATTAGTGAATGCTATTTAGCGGTTGCAGGACTGCCGAACACGAAAATGAATGATGTTGCACCAAAGGTTGCGACGAAGTATCCAAATGTTGCTGCGCGTTATTTCAGAGAGCAAGGGGAGCAGGTCGAAATTATCAAACTGAATGGTTCGATTGAGCTTGCCCCTTTAATTGGTCTCGCCGACCGCATTGTTGATATTGTTTCAACTGGGAGAACTCTTATTGAAAATGGTCTTGTCGAGTATGAGCGAATGATGACTATTACATCGCGTTTAATTGTTAATCCAGTTAGCTATCGTATGAAGGATGAGCAAGTGAATGAACTGGTCGAAAGGATTGCCGAGGTCATTGAACGAAAAGGCTAGAGTGCTAGAGAAAGGAAGTAGCAGGATGAAAATACAAAAAGTGTCTAAGTCTCTTTCAATTAAAAGGACCGTTGAAAACGGAACGGACGAACAGCTTCTTGCTGTAAAAGCAATCATCGGGAATGTTAAAAGAGATGGGGATTCAGCTATTCGTCGCTATACGGAACAGTTTGATGGAGCAGCTTTAGAGTCTTTTACGATTACAGGCGACGAAATGGATGAGGCCTTTGCGGATATCGATGAAGAAATGGTTGTGATCATGCAGGAAGCTGCTGAAAACATTCGCTCTTATCATCAAAAGCAATTGCGTTCTTCGTGGATGACGACAGAGGAGAATGGAACAATTCTTGGACAAAAGATAACGCCCCTTGATTCAGTTGGTGTGTATGTACCAGGAGGAACGGCTGCTTATCCCTCTTCAGTATTAATGAATGTTATTCCTGCTAAAGTTGCGGGAGTCGCACGCATCGTGATGGTAACACCGCCGAATCAAAATGGGAAAATTCCGGCAGCTGTCTTGGTGGCCGCTCATCTAGCAGGAGTGAAGGAAATTTATAAAATTGGCGGAGCTCAGGCAATTGCCGCTCTTGCTTATGGAACAGAGACGGTTCGTTCTGTCGATAAAATTACTGGCCCAGGAAATATATATGTAGCTCTTGCCAAGCGTGAAGTCTATGGAGATGTTGATATTGACATGATTGCCGGGCCAAGTGAGATTGCCATTCTTGCAGATGATACGGCGAGAGCAAATGAGGTGGCGGCCGATTTATTATCACAAGCGGAGCATGATGAGCGTGCTTCAAGCGTGTTGGTCACAACCTCTGAATTATTGGCGCAAAAAGTAGCGGCAGAAGTAGCAAAACAACTCGCAGAACTGCCAAGAAAAGACATCGCTGCTAAAGCGATTGCTGACTTTGGTGCGATCTATCTTGCCCGTGATATGAATGAGGCTGTGAATACGGTCAATGAATTAGCGCCGGAGCATCTTGAAGTAATCACTGAAAATCCTATGGAACTGCTAGGTAAAATTAAGCATGCAGGGGCTATTTTTATCGGTCGTTTTAGCTCCGAGCCGGTCGGAGATTATTTTGCAGGAACGAATCATGTTTTACCGACAAACGGAACAGCAAGGTTTTCAAGTCCTTTAAGTGTCGAAGATTTTCAAAAGAAATCGAGCATTATTATGTATAGTGAGAAAGCGCTAAAAGAAAATGGTGCGAAAATTGCCACTTTTGCAAGAAAAGAGGGGCTGGAAGCACATGCTCGTGCTGTGGAGGAACGTCTGAAATAATGGAGGCTAATGAAAAAATGGATAGAATCTCAAATATTACGCGTAAAACGAATGAAACGAATATTGAGCTTGCTTTAAACATAGATGGGCAGGGAATTTCTAAGCTGGAAACAGGTGTGCCTTTTATGAGCCATATGCTTGATTTATTCACGAAACATGGGCAGTTTGATTTACATATTCAAGCTGATGGGGACACAGAAGTCGATGATCACCATACAACGGAGGATATTGGGATTTGTCTCGGACAGGTATTAAAGGAAGCACTCGGTGATAAAAAAGGAATTAAACGTTACGGAAATGCATTCGTTCCAATGGATGAAGCTCTTGCTCAAGTGGTCGTTGATTTAAGCAATCGCCCTCACTTAGAAATGCGAGCAGAATTTCCAAGTCAAAAGGTGGGAACCTTTGATACAGAGCTTGTCCATGAATTTTTGTGGAAGCTTGCGCTAGAAGCAAGAATGAATTTACATGTGATCGTTCATTACGGTCAAAATACGCACCATATCATTGAAGCGATTTTCAAAGCCTTAGGAAGGGCATTGGATGAAGCAACCACCATTGATCCAAGAATAAAAGGAATACCCTCGACAAAGGGGATGCTGTAAATGATCGGCATTATTGATTATGGAATGGGTAATTTGTTTAGTGTCAGCAAAGCGTTGGAGCGACTTGGAGTCGATTATTTTGTATCCGAGGATAAGAAGAAGTTAGCAGGGGCAGATGCCCTTATTTTACCAGGTGTTGGCTCCTTTAAAGATGCGATGGAGCGTTTAAATGAGACGGGTTTATCCGAAATGGTAAAACAGTATGCCGGTTCAGGAAAGCCGTTGCTTGGCATTTGCTTAGGTATGCAGCTTTTATTTGCGCAGAGTGAAGAAAATGGGCAAACCGATGGGTTAGCGCTTCTTCCTGGAAAAGTGATTCGTTTTTCAGGGGAAAAAGCTGGCACACCTTATAAAGTTCCTCATATGGGCTGGAATCGCTTGCGCTTTGTTAATAAGTCGCCAATTCTCAGTGGAATCAGCGAGGATTTTGTCTATTTTGTCCATTCCTATTATGTTAACACAAAGGAGCGCAATGTTGTGATTGCTGACTGTGAATATGATGTCGCTGTACCGGCGGTGGTCGGTAAAGGCAATGTGTATGGGATGCAATTTCACCCTGAAAAAAGTGGGAGCCTTGGCATGAGTTTGCTGCAAAATTTCACACAATTAACGAAGGAAAGGACGAATCAGTCATGACTTTTACAATATACCCAGCGATCGATATGCGCGGTGGGAAATGCGTTCGACTCCTTCAAGGGGATTACGACAAAGAAACGGTATATGGGGATTCACCATTGAAGATGGCGCAGCGGTTTGTTGAGCAAGGCGCCAACTGGATTCATATGGTCGATTTAGATGGGGCAAAGGATGGAAAACGAATGAATGACCAGTTTGTATTAGAGGCAGCAAAACTGAAAGTAAAGGTGCAAATTGGCGGTGGAATTCGCTCAGAATCAGATATCACTCATTATCTTGAAAACGGCGTGGAGCGGGTGATTATCGGTAGTGTGGCGATTTCCAATCCTAAATTTGCGATCGAAATGGTAAAAAAATATGGACGCCAGATTGCGATCGGCCTTGATGCTAAAAATGGCTTTGTGGCAACACATGGATGGCTGCACACTTCAGAAATGAGGGCGGTGGATGTCGGAAAAAAATTTGCAGATGCTGGTGCAGAAACATTTATATTTACCGATATTGCCACTGATGGAATGCTGTCAGGTCCTAATCTTGCTGCTGTTAATGAATTGGCACTTGAAACGAAACAAGAAGTCATTGCCTCAGGAGGAGTGAGTCAGTTAGCCGATTTATCGGCCTTAAAGGAATTTGAAAGAAATGGAGTGTGCGGCGCAATTGTTGGTAAAGCACTTTATGAAGGCAAGTTTTCCGTGATCGAGGCTTTGCGGGAGGTGCAAAATTAGATGCTGACGAAACGAATTATTCCTTGTCTTGATGTAAAGGAAGGGCGAGTAGTAAAAGGAATTCAATTTGTGGAGCTTCGTGATGCGGGAGATCCCGTAGAATTAGCGCGATTTTATGATCAGCAAGGCGCAGACGAGCTTGTTTTTTTAGATATTTCTGCTTCCCATGAAGGAAGAAAAACAATGGTTGAGGTTGTAAAGGAGGTCGCTTCAGAATTGGCTATTCCTTTTACAGTAGGGGGCGGCATTAATTCCTTAGCAGATATGAAACGGATATTGCGAGCTGGAGCGGACAAAGTTTCATTGAATACGGCGGCTGTTTTGCGTCCGTCACTTATCACGGAGGGATCGAGTTTTTTTGGTGCTCAATGCATGGTTGTGGCGATTGATGCAAAATTTGATCCGGAGCTTGGTTCATGGAGAGTTTATACTCATGGTGGAAGGAAAGCAAGCGATTACGAGGTCATTGCCTGGGCGAAGGAAGCAGTACGCCTTGGTGCAGGAGAAATTCTCCTAACAAGTATGGATTGCGATGGTGAGAAGGACGGCTTTGATCTAGCCCTGACTAGATCGGTCAGTGAAGCCGTTACCGTTCCAGTCATTGCCTCTGGAGGAGCAGGAAATGCAGAGCACTTTGCCGCTGCCTTTCATGAAGGATTAGCAGATGCTGCCTTAGCTGCTTCCATTTTTCATTATAAAGAAACATCGGTCGAAGAGGTAAAAACATTTTTAAAAAGTGAAGGTGTGAATGTGAGATGAATATCGATAACTTAAAGTTTGATGACGCAGGCCTCATCCCAGCAATCGTTCAGGACGCCATGACAAAGGAAGTTCTCACCCTTGCTTATATGAACCGGGAGTCTTTAGAGAAATCAATGGAAACGAAAGAGACATGGTTTTTCAGCCGCTCCCGTCAGGAGTTGTGGCATAAGGGGGGGACGAGCGGAAACACGCAGATGATTACCGAGATTAAATTTGATTGTGACCAAGATGCTCTTGTCGTACTTGTTGAGCCGAAAGGACCGGCATGCCACAACGGAACTACAAGCTGCTTTGTTGAAAATTTGTTTGGAGAAGCGCACGAGTCCTCTAGCACTCTGGCGGACTATCAAATTTTGCACTCCCTTCAGGAGGTCATTCATCAGCGGGAAAGGGAACGTCCAGAGGGAGCTTATACGACCTATCTATTTGAAAAAGGCGTGGATAAAATTCTTAAAAAAGTGGGCGAAGAGTCGGCGGAAGTCATTATTGCAGCGAAAAATCGTGATGCCGAAGAGCTGAAATGGGAAGCAGCTGATTTAATCTATCACTTACTTGTGTTGTTGGAGGAACAGAAGCTTCCTTTTCCAGAAGTACTAAAAGTCCTTCGCAAGCGGCATGAAGGGACGGGCAAATAGATTAAAAGTGAATTTACTCTTTCTTAAACGTTATTTTGTGAAAAAATGATTTAAAGAGCTTTAAAGGGCCCCGTTTTTGCCTTTCGTGAGCATATTTTTTCGCCATAATCATCGCCGAAGAGAAATGGTTTCGTTAACACGGACCTTGCCCGTATAAGTGCTAGCGATTGATTGCTGCGAGTAGCTCAGTAAATTTTGGCAGTGCCTGTGAGGGATAAGTCTGGTCAACACCCTTACCAAAAGGCTCGTTTGTATGATATACTTCTTTGGTATATCTTGAGATAGATGGAGGATTTCATGAGTAAAGACTCTAAAGCAACAAAAACAACAGGAACATTGCTGTCGTTCACCCCGACTGGTGAGTATTATTTTGCAAAAGGATTAAAGGCTTACCAACGTCGAGAACATCATAAGGCAATAAAATATTTAGAGCGTGCGATGGAACTTGAGCCAGGGGAACCGATGATTGCTTGTCAATTGGCGATTATTTTATCAGAAAATGCACAGTACACAGAAGCTAACCGTCTCCTTCATATGATTTTGGAGGAATGGGATGAGCAAATGATCGAATGTCATTATTTTCTTGCCAATAATTACGCCCATCTCGGTTTATTTAAAGATGCGTTCAATCACGCTTCATTATATATGCAGTTAGAAGGGGATGGGGAGTTCGCAGAGGATGCGGAAGATCTGTTGGACCTTTTAATGCTTGAAGGCGAAGAGCTGGAAGAGGATTTGTACGAGCAGGATGACTTAATTTCGAAGCAGGAGGAAGCAAGGGAACTGCTCGAAACAGGAGAATTTCAAAAAGCAGCCATTCTTCTTAAAGAAGTGATTAAGAAGTTTCCTGAATATTGGTCTGCCTACAATAATCTTGCTTTGGCTTATTATTATTTAGGAGAGCCGCAAAAAGCGGATGACATCCTAGATGAGGTATTAGAGAAAAATCACGGCAATTTGCACGCTCTTTGTAATAAAGCGGTGTTTGCTTGCTATGAGAACGATTGGCATACTGTAAAAAAATATAAAGAGGTATTAGAAAAGATTAAGCCATTATCCTCGGAGCATCAATTTAAGCTTGGTACGACGTTTGCATTGATCGGCGATTATGAAATGGCCTATTCTTGGCTAAAGAGGCTTTATAAGCAAGGATTTGAAGGGGAAGGTCCTTTCTATTATTGGCTTTCATATTCTGCTTATTATACGGGAAGAGTACAAACCGCTGAAAAGAGCTGGCAGCGAGTTATTCAAATGAATCCGGAAAAAGAAGGTCAAGAGCCGTGGAATAAAGAAACAAAGCTCCAGACTGGAGAAGCGATCAAAAAGCAATTAGCAAGTGAACAACTTGAAGAACGGCTTTTTGGCTTATTTTTAACATCGCTATCAGATGATAAAGAAGAGCTTCTGTCATCATACACTGGCACGACAACTTTAGAAAATGAATATGTACAGTACCTTTTTAAAGGGGAAGGTCGTGCACCGCTAGCTCATAACATAGCCAGTCAATTTTACAGCTTCCATCATCCTACAGATGAAGCTGACCTATATAAGATGTGGTTTTCAATCGCAAGTGCGATGACTGAAAATTCGTCTCTTCCGAAAAATGAGAAGGCCTATGCTTCTGCTGTCGATTATGTTTGGAGGAAGCTCCGTCAAGAAAGAATTTCTCAGCAAGCACTGGCAGAACAATACGGTTTGTCTGTTACGACGATGAAAAAATATGTAAAAATTGTTACCCAGCTATTGGAGGAATTAAATCGGGCCTAAGGGGCCGATTTTTTTCTATTTCCGATCCTCAGCAGAAGTGTGCTAACACGTCTAAAACCTGAGCATAAGTATGGACTATGCCGCCATTATTTTATAGGATATGGTTAGTTAGGAAATACTATTCATGATAATGGGATGCTACGTAAAAGGAGTGGGATACGATGTCTGATGAAAAAATATATGATGTGATTATTATAGGTGCTGGACCAGCGGGAATGACCGCTGCTGTTTATACATCTCGTGCTAATCTTTCGACGTTAATGATTGAGCGGGGAATTCCTGGCGGTCAAATGGCGAATACGGAAGAAGTGGAAAATTATCCTGGCTATGACCACATTTTAGGGCCAGATTTATCAACGAAAATGTTCGATCACGCCAAGAAGTTTGGAGCTGAATATGCCTATGGGGATATTAAAGAAGTGATCGATGGAGAAGAATACAAAATAGTAAAAGCCGGTTCGAAGGAATACAAGGCTCGCGCCGTCATCATCTCTGCTGGAGCTGAGTATAAAAAAATCGGCATTCCTGGTGAAAAAGAGCTAGGTGGACGTGGCGTTTCTTACTGTGCTGTCTGCGATGGTGCCTTCTTTAAAGAAAAGGAATTACTAGTAGTTGGAGGCGGTGATTCGGCCGTTGAGGAAGGCGTTTATTTAACTCGCTTTGCTTCAAAGGTGACGATCGTGCATCGTCGTGACGAATTAAGAGCTCAAAAGATCCTTCAACAACGTGCTTTTGATAATGAAAAGATCGATTTTATTTGGAATCATACAGTGAAGGAAATCCATGAGAAAGATGGAAAGGTCGGCAGTGTCACCCTTGTTTCAACAGTAGATGGAACAGAGCGTGAGTTCAAAACAGACGGTGTTTTTGTTTACATTGGCATGATTCCTTTATCAAAGCCCTTTGAAGGCCTCGGAATTACGAATGAGAATGGCTATATTGTGACGAATGAAAAAATGGAGACAAGTGTGCCGGGAATTTTTGCCGCTGGGGATATCCGTGAAAAAATGCTTCGTCAAATTGTTACCGCAACTGGGGATGGAAGCATTGCTGCCCAAAGTGCGCAGCATTATGTTGAAGAGTTGCAGGAATCTTTAAAAGCAAAAGCATAATACGGCTTTTGGGAAAAAATGGGATTAATGGCGTCTTTTTCTTTTTAACAAACAAAAAAATCGTTATAACTTACCAATTGCGTCAGAATTTACAAAACGTTACTCCCTTTTAATTCTATTGTAACAGTAGTGAAATAAACATTCGTTATGATAAGGATAGAAATTGACCCCCTTTTAAAATATATACACTTGGACGGCACAAGGAAACTTGTGCTCTTTTTTTTATTTGGCTATGTTTTATGTGATTTTTTGAGCATGATTGCATGAAAAATGAAATCAGGTGGAACTTTTATCTCATGGGACAAGTTACTTGTCTTTTCTGTTTGAGAACCCCTATTCATTGTGGGGATTTGTTAAAAATAGTATAATCAAGTGAAGGGATTGGATTGAGTAATTTTCACAGAGGTTGAAGGAAATTCATAATGATGTAGTGTGAAGTCAGAGGTGGAAAAAATGCAGCGGGTTACTAATTGTGTACTTTTAAAGGACAATAAAGTGTTGTTATTACAAAAGCCGAAACGAGGCTGGTGGGTTGCACCAGGTGGAAAAATGGAACCGGGTGAATCAGTTCGTGATTCCTGTATTCGTGAATTTAGAGAGGAAACGGGTATTTACTTAAAAAACCCTCATCTTAAGGGGATTTTTACCTTTATTATGAAGGATGGAGACCAGGTCTTATCGGAGTGGATGATGTTTACCTTTTTTGCAGAGAATGCGGATGGAATTCATTTAGAGGAGTCGGAAGAGGGGAAGCTAGCATGGCATCCTCTTGAGGAAATCAAGAACTTACCAATGGCAGAAGGAGACTATCACATATTAGATTATATGGTGCAAGGACAAGGAATTATTTACGGCACCTTTACTTATACAGAGGATTTTAAACTTCTGCAATACCGTTTAGACCCAAGCTAATCGGAGAAATAGCACTATCCTTTTTAGCGTCCTCAGCATACTTTATTAGAAATCGTGTTGATCATTCCCTTCAACCGTTGTGAAATTTACTCAAATTTAATTCTATTGAAGTTAAGTAAAACTTTAGTGGGAAACATAATCTATACGAGAAAAGCCTGAAAACAGACTTACCATAACTACAAACGGCACTCGATTGAAAGAAGTGAATGGGGGAATGTATATGAGTACCGGAGCAGTTAACGACACACAAATGGTCATTATAACAGGAATGTCAGGTGCAGGAAAAACAGTTGCGATTCAAAGCTTTGAAGATCTTGGTTTTTTTTGCGTAGACAATTTACCACCCACATTATTGCCTAAGTTCCTTGAACTAATGAAGGACTCGGGCAGCAAAATGAATAAGGTTGCCTTAGTGATGGATTTAAGGGGAAGAGAGTTCTTTGACCATTTATTTAAAGCGTTAGATGAATTAGCAGAAACCTCTTGGGTAACCCCACAAATCTTGTTCCTAGATGCGGATGACGGCTGCCTCGTTCGAAGGTACAAAGAAACTAGAAGATCCCATCCTCTTGCTCCATCAGGTTTGCCCCTTGAAGGTATTCAGTCAGAAAGAGAGCTGTTAGAAGAGTTAAAAGGGAGAGCTCAAATCATCTACAACACTTCAAAACTAAAGCCGAAGGAACTGCGGGAACGAATTATTCAAGAATTCTCTGCCAATAAAAAGTCAACTTTTACTGTCAATGTCATGTCTTTCGGATTTAAGCACGGGATTCCTATCGATGCTGACCTAGTTTTTGATGTGCGTTTTCTACCAAACCCTCATTATATCGACCATATGCGGCCGAAGACGGGACTCGATGAAGAGGTTTACAACTATGTTTTAAAGTGGAACGAGACGAATAAGTTTTTAGAGAAGGTTACGGGCTTATTAAGCTTTATGCTGCCTCATTATAAACGTGAAGGAAAATCACAGCTCGTAGTTGCTATTGGCTGTACAGGTGGACAGCACCGTTCTGTTGCCTTAACGGAATACCTGGCTCGTTACTTTGAAAAGGACTATCATACGCGTGCTTCTCATCGAGATATTGAAAGGAGAAAGGAAAAAACAACATGACCAAAAACGGACAGCCCAAAATAGTCATCATCGGAGGAGGAACCGGCTTGCCTGTGTTATTAAGAGGATTGAAAAAGTATCCCCTTGATATAACGGCAGTCGTGACAGTTGCCGATGACGGAGGAAGCTCTGGACGTTTAAGGGATGATTTGGATATCCCTCCACCAGGTGATATCCGCAATGTTTTAGCAGCCTTATCCGACGTAGAGCCATTAATTGAAGAGATGTTTCAGCATCGTTTTAAGACGTCAAATGAACTTGCAGGCCATTCTCTTGGCAACCTGATTCTCGCTGCCATGACTTCGATTACAGGTAATTTTGTTCATGCCATCCAAGAAATGAGCAAAGTGTTAAATGTAAATGGACGGGTCTTGCCCGCAGCTGCTGAAAGTGTGATTCTGAATGCAGAAATGGAGGATGGAACGATTGTCTCGGGAGAATCAAAAATTCCTTATTCAGGGAAGAGAATAAAGCGTGTTTTTTTAACTCCAGAGATTGCCCATCCACTGCCAGAGACAGTTCATGCGATAAGACAGGCGGATTTGATTATCATTGGTCCTGGCAGTTTATACACGAGCATTTTGCCTAATCTTCTTGTCCCTAAATTGGGACAAGAAATATGCCGAGCTAGGGCGAAGAAGGTATATATATGCAATCTTATGACCCAAGCAGGTGAAACATTAGATTATACGGCAAGCGACCATGTGAAAGCTTTATATGATCATATGAAGAGCAGATTTTTAGACACGATTTTAGTCAATAGTGAAAACATCCCGAGCTCGATTTTAGATCGTTATAGCGAGGAGTATTCAAAGCCTGTTCACTTCGATTTTACTCAATTATATGAACTGGGGCTTGAAGTAGTGCAAGGCGAGATCATGACCTTGGAGAATGGTGTCATTCGCCATGATACGAAAGAAGTCGCCAATATTTTATATTCAATCTTATTAAATGAAACCAAAAAGAGATTTAAAGCGTAAATAAGTGAATCCGTGTTGATTCAGTTTGTCGTGCTTTAGGGGGTATAGGGATGTCATTCGCTTCAGAAACAAAGAAGGAGCTAACAAACTTAGAATTAAAGGATTGTTGTTGCAAGGCTGAATTATCAGCCCTGATTCGAATGAATGGATCCTTATCCTTCTCCAATCGTAAGCTTGTTGTAGATGTTCAAACGGAAAACGCTGCCATTGCTAGAAGAATTTACACATTACTGAAGAAAAATTACAATGCGCAAGTCGAATTATTAGTTCGAAAAAAGATGCGGCTCAAGAAGAATAATGTGTACATTGTAAGGCTTTCACAGCAAGCGAAAGAAATATTAGAGGATTTAAAAATTCTCCAAGAGGGCTTTGTATTTGCCCATGATATTTCCAAGGAATTAGTGAAAAAGAAATGCTGCAAGCGCTCCTATCTCCGCGGTTCGTTTCTTGCTGGAGGTTCTGTTAATAATCCAGAAACCTCTTCCTATCATTTAGAGATCGCTTCTTTGTATAAGGAACATAATGATGCCTTATGCGAATTAATGAACTCCTTTGATTTAAACAGCAAGACATTAGAACGGAAAAAGGGATATATTACCTATTTAAAGGAAGCGGAAAAAATTACGGAGTATTTAAATATCATCGGTGCGCATAATGCATTGTTAAAATTTGAGGATATCCGCATCGTGCGTGATATGAGAAATTCTGTTAATCGTCTAGTCAATTGTGAAACAGCGAATTTGAATAAAACGATTGGAGCAGCGTTAAGGCAAGTGGAAAATATTCGTTTCATTCAGGAAACAGTCGGCTTAGATATTCTGCCAGATAAATTACGAGAAATTGCTGAACTGCGAGTTGCTTATCAAGATGTTACGTTAAAAGAACTGGGAGAAATGGTTTCGGGAGGTCAAATTAGTAAATCCGGCATTAACCACCGTCTCAGAAAAATTGACGAAATTGCTGAAAAGCTAAGAGCTGGTGAGCCAGTTCAATAAATGCTGAAATTCATTTTTATATATAGAGAAATAAAGAGAGAGATTTTTCAGGGAGGAAGAAGGATATGGTAGAGAAAAAAGTCGAAGTCAAATTAAAGACGGGGTTGCAAGCACGTCCAGCTGCATTGTTTGTCCAAGAAGCTACACGTTTCTCATCAGATATCTACATCGAAAAGGACGGCAAGCAAGTCAATGCTAAAAGCATTATGGGGCTAATGAGCCTCGCCATTAATTCCGGTGCAAATATTACCCTAATCGCTGAAGGCAGCGATGAACAAGAGGCATTAGAGGCACTCGCCACATACGTGCAGCAGGATTAAACACTTACTTGTTCGAGGGTCTAAATAAAAGCAAGAAGCTGCAAGAAAGCGATGCTTACGGCAGCTTCTTTTTTGTTGTGCAGCGGGCAGAAAATTACTGGTGAATTTGTGTAGCACAAGCATCTTGTCCCCGCTTTATCGGTCCCACAGCTCCCTTTTACAATCCTATTTTCGCCTGACGAAGCATTAATTAGTATTTGATTAGGCGGAAAAAAAGAATTGGAGTGTGTCTTGATGGAGCGTTCATGAGGTCGTAATTGAAGGGAAAGCGGTGGGAGTGTGTCCACCGCGTTAAGTATTCATGAGGACAGGAAAAGAGAAAAAAGGGAAGACCGTGCCCGCATAGAAAAGGGAGAAGGGCTAATAACGTCTGCTCCCTGTCAAACAAAAAGTTGAAAAGGCTAGAACACAAGACACTTTAGCAACGATCATACACGAAGCTTTTATTAACGCAAAAAAAGACTGTTTCCATCAAGCGTAGTTAAATCGCCTAATGGAAACAGTCCTTAAATTACAAGATTATTTTTTTTCGTCTAATGTGTTGCGAGTAATGATATGGTCTACTAAGCCGTATTCTTTAGCTTTTTCAGCAGTCATGAAGTTATCGCGATCCGTATCCTTTGCAATAACATCAAGCGGTTGACCTGTACGCTCAGATAGAATCGTATTAAGCTTTTCACGAAGGAATAAAATGCGTTTTGCTGCGATCTCGATCTCCGTTGCTTGTCCTTGAGCACCACCAAGCGGTTGGTGAATCATAACTTCAGCGTTTGGAAGAGCGTAACGCTTACCTTTTTCACCAGCTGCTAATAGGAAAGCACCCATGGAAGCAGCCATACCGATACAAATTGTTTGCACATTAGGCTTTAAATACTGCATCGTATCATAAATTGCCATACCAGCAGTGATACTGCCACCTGGGCTATTAATGTAAAGAGTGATATCCTTTTCAGGGTTTTCAGCTTCTAAGAAAAGTAATTGAGCAACAATGGAGTTAGCGACATTATCATCAATCGCACTTCCAAGCATAATGATGCGATCTTTTAAAAGGCGAGAATAAATGTCATACGCACGTTCACCACGATTTGTCTGTTCAATAACTGTAGGGATCAAATTCATTTTATGTTCCTCCTTTAAATGGTTATAAATTCTGTCAGAGAATCTGTAAAAACAAAAGTATGCACCTTTAAGACAAATACTACTGTTATGTAAGTTATGATACACTGATAGTCAAAAAAGGTCAAACAATTCGATTGGATCTTGAGCAAGATTTCTTCGACTTTTTTCACCATGAGAAAATATGTATTGTCCACTTCTCATCATAACCAAACTGAAATGATTTAAACACAGTGGATTGTAAGGGCAATGAGAATATTCTCACTTGAAAAACAGGCAGACATGGCATATAATAGGGAAGCGTCCAAATTTGGCGCATCGTTAATTTGCCCTCGTGGTGCAACGGATAGCACGTAAGATTCCGGTTCTTAAAATGGGGGTTCGATTCCCTCCGAGGGCGCTAAATGGCTGATAAATAAGGTTTTTTCAAAGGTTTAAGATTTTTATGTCCGACTTTTGTCCGACTACCTTGAAAAAACCTTATTTTGTTTGTCCTAACCAAGTACTCATAAATTTATTTATTTTTTCATTATTTAACTGTTCGGAACGCTTAGACATGTGCCCATAAGTATTTAATAAAATGGATTTATCTGTATCTCCTAATCGAGCACCAATATAATTTATGTCCGCCACATCAGACTCCCAAAGGATGGTTTCGTGAGTATGTCTAAACATGTGTGGAGTTGTATGCATTAGTCCATGTCTTTTACATGTTTTATCTAAAGCGCTTCCGTAGTTGGACATTTTTACTAAATCACCTAGTTGATTAATAAATAAGAGTTTTGGACGTTTTTTTAATTTCATCACGATTTCAGCTCGAATTTTCAACCATTCTTGCAATCGTTCTAATGTAAATTCATCTAAAGCTATAACCCGTTCACCTGATTCTCCAGTTTTTGTAGTAGGTTTTACAGAATATTTACCAGAATTATTAACATAAGTTTTATCGATCTTAAGTGTTCCTTTTTCTAGATCAAGATCATCAATGGTTAAAGCGCATATTTCACCAATACGAGCTCCAGTAGCAACAAGAGTATGAGTAATATAAAGATAGTGTGGATACTCCTTTTCCCAATCCATTTTTGCATGTTTAATTAATTCTAGATAATCATCTAATTCGAGGAATTTTTTCTTTTTAGCTTTCTTTGTAATCTTTGGATAGTTTACTCTTGCAGCAGGATTCTTATGCATTAAATCCAAATCCATTGCTTCTGTGAACGCTTCACTAATTGTTGAATTCATGCGTTGTAAGGTGCTTTTTGAATAGTTTTTTGCAAGCTCATTTATCGATTTTTGATAAGATGGCCTGTCAATTTCGCTTAATCTAATATACCCACTAACTTCACAAATCATTTTTATATGGAGTTTTATATTTTTTTCAGTTCCAGGTTCGACGGTTCCTTTTTTGTAAGTGTCAAACCACCAATTTAGATAATCAATAAGGAATTGCCCTGAAGAAGAAGGATCATAGCCTTTTTTGATTTTGCTTTCCATTTCTCTTGCAGCATGTTTTGCCTCAGTTTTGGATTTAAAACCACTTCTTGTTAGTTCTTTCTTTTCTCCAGTTTTACGATCGATGTACGAAATGCGGTACTCCCAAGTGCTTCTTTTTCTAAAACTAGCCATAAGAATCCTCCTTTTTAAGAATGTATGTTCTATTTTTGTGTAAACTAAAAGCCTTTAGTAAGGCTTTTTAAATTTATTGATGGAATTTTCTATGTTGATGAAAATTAACTTCGTTCTATCTTATAAGAATAGCCTGATTATTCCAACCGTTGCACTAATAGCTGCTATTCCAATTCCAATAGACCAAGTTATAATATTTGATTTCATATTATTAATTTTTGATTCGACAAAATCTTGTCGTGCAATATTATTATCATTTAGTGATTTAGTGACTAATACCGCAACTTCAGAAGTAGAAGGCTTATCTTTTAAACCATCTGCCACGATACTCATGATATCAGATTTGGTAGGTAGGGTATCTATTTTTCGTGTTAAAGTTTCAAAAGTCTTTTCAAATGATTTTGTTCTTTCATCTATACGTCCGACTGTTTCACGTACATCATTTAATCTCTCCTCAATTCTGGTTATTTGTTCCACAATTGATTCCTCCTCCTCTGAACTCGAAATTACGCTTTTGAATTCTGCAAGTTCACTAGAAATTTGCTCTAATTCTTTATTTATTTCTGAGGTCTCACTGATATACTTAGTAAAAAATTTTTTGAACCATTGATACTTTTCTTCGAAATTTTCTTCTCTATATAGATTGTTTGAATTAGTTATGAAAGTAGTTGCTAATTCTTGCTTAATGGGATCTTTCTTTTTAAGTACAAACATGTCAGGGTGAATATATTTTAAGTATTCATTACCTTTTTTTCTTTCAGATGCAATAATATGATCATTTGAAATCACGAGCTTAAGATTACTCATCTAGATCAGATCCAAATTCACTCATAATATCTTCGAAGTTACCGGAATTTTTCATCAACTCAAATAAATAGTATCCAATTTGGTTAATTTTTTCTGTTGATACATCAAAATCCTTTTTGCCTAATACGAAAGAGAGATGTCCCATCAATTTAATAATCATTTCGGCTAAATCATCAGGATCTGCATGAATGGAAAACTGTTTCATATCCCCTCTAAGTAAAGTTAAACGAGTGAATGGATTAACATTATTGCTGAGAAATTGGAAAGTACTAAATTTTAAAGGGTCTTCAAGACCTACAAATGCAGTCATAATTAGTAAACCATGACTACTTATTAACTTCTTTATTTCTATGTCGAACTTCGAATCTGGCTCTTTTTCATCTTTCGATAGACCATAGTGCAGAACATATAATATATATTCTGAAGCATCTGGTCCAATTAAATTTGGGAAAAATGATTCACGTAAATTAACAAGATAAAACGGATAATTCTCTGGTAATCTTAAAGGGGTAATTAGATTTTCGATTTCTTGAAAAATTCTAGGATTTTTCTTATAAATAGCCTGTAACTCTCTACGTCCAACAGCTAATTGTTCCGGATTAACTGATGTACCTTCCACCACTTTAATTGATTCATGTATCATTTGTTATCACCCTTATTATATACTTTTTTCTAATGTAGGTAATGAATGAAACCTTTTATTTTTTATCCATACCATTCTATACTCCCCAATCGCTCCTTTAAGGTTATAAAGCCATCCACTTTATGTTCAAATGTTAGTCTTAATCTATATTGTGCAAAATCTTCAGTAACAACGAAATGGTCAGCAATATCTGATATCAAAACAGGCTCATTAACTGCTGTAGCATAAATCCTTTTTAAAAACTTCGCGGGCATGAGTAAATAGGCTGCCATTCGTTTTGCTTGATTCTCCATTTTTAAAATATAATGCTTGTCCAAATTCAACTGATTTGCATAGTGCGAATAACAATGGCAAAACTCCTCAGCTAGTAACAACTTTTTTTCGACTGCATCTAAATCAGACCTTAAGAAGATCGTCCCTTTTCTCGCTTTTGGTTTAGGGACAGAAAAGGCCTTTAGATGTTTTATAGAATCATAGTTTAAATGCATGTCTATAAAGTCTAACTCTAAAGGCTTAATAGAAATACCATATCTCCAACAGATATCATACATATCAATTTCATCTGGATTTTTGTATTTAAAGTGAGAAAGAACTTTATTAGCTTGTTGTTCCCAGTGGTCTGATTTTATTTTGCTCTTCGTAAGTTGCATGCAACAACATCCCCATTTGAATTAGCGATTAATAAAAGTAGTAATTCATTATTGATTTAAGTTTCTGTATGATTCGATTTCTTTTTCTAGCAATAATAGGTGCGTGGAGGGGCTATCATAATATATCTCCTCTAATCTTTCATTTGTTTTTTTAAGTGTTTTCTTTTCATCTTCAGTTAGGCCACCCCACAATGCCTGAAGTTTATAATAATCTTCGGTTTCTGCTTCAAATAATGATTCTTGTGTAGAAAAACTGTCTGGATAAGCTTCCTCGAGCCTTTTCTTAGTTGACATTAACCTGGTAGGAATATCTTCAACATTCGATGACGATTCTGTTTCAGCGTTGTGGATAGTTTCTGCTATATTCGTGGTAGTTTCATAAATAGAGTTTGAAATTTTTGTCAAAGTAATATTTGGATCTATTTTTAAAAAATACTCATTTGCATTATTTACTTCATTCAAGAAATTCTCTTTAAAATGCTCACTATTTAAGTCTGAATTTAATAATGAAAAGTTAGTTATCATTAGAGAAATTTCGGAGGAAAGGAGGATATAATCTGTGTAGTTTGTACCTTTTTTTGCTTTTTTCAGAAATTCACTCTCTGCTCCGTACAAGGTCTCAAATGAATTACATTCAATTTCTTCGTCTAAGGTAAGCTCACGGTGTTCGTTATAAGCTGTAACAAGAATATTGTGTATGTTGATGGCGTCAGCAAAAAATTCTTCCAATTCCACCTCTGTTGGTGGTTTAACACTACAACCCGAAACCAAAAAAATAAAAAAAATAAACGATAAAATTGATTTATTCATTCACATTACTCCTTCAATTATTGTTATAAAAGGCGTAAATGTCTAAGTCGCTATATTCTGATTTATTCATCGATGCTACCAAATCCATTTCCAGATTCATCATCTTCATCAGTATCTAGAATTTTTTTGACTTTATAAAGTTTAATCAGTTCCTTGACTTTAGATTCTGGATTTGAAGTTAAATCATTGAATAAAATAGGATATTTTTTTAGCTCTTCAAATACCTTTTTTTCATCTTCACTTAAATCAATTTTTTTACCAGCAATAGAAATCTTCTTTGAATAAGTATCTGAAATTCCTAGTAATTGATCAGTAGTAACTTCAAGTGCCTTAGAAATTTTAATAATTTCACTATCAGAAAGAGGTCTACTTCCTTTTTCAATACGATTCATGACACTAACGTTAATATTTACTTTATCTGCTAAATCTTTTTGTTTCCATCCTTTTTTCTCTCGTAGTAATACGATTCTTTCTCCTATATTCATTCTTTCACCAACTTTCCATATTAGCAATATCATTTTACCATCTTTCTAATATAGAAAATTCAATTATTGCTAAAAAAGAAATTTTTTTATTATATTTTATTGACATTTCTAAAACGGCAATTTAATATAAGAATATGTAATTGCTGTTTTAGAAATTGAAGGAGGGATGATATGCAAACCTTAGATTTAGAATATATTAAAAATCGTAGGCAGTCTTTAGACATTTCGTTACAAGTAATGGCTGAATCACTTGGTTTTAAAAATGCCTCAACCTATCTCAAATATGAGAATGGTACTTATACATTTAAAGCAGACCAACTTCCAATACTCGCAAGTGTATTAAAATGTCAAATTAAAGATTTTTTTAACTTAAAAATTGCTAAAACAGCAATCTGAATAAGGGAGGACCACATCATGAACATCACAGAAAAAGTCTTCTGGGCAGAATTAAAACTTAAGGTATTATATGCTGCCATGATGATAAATGATGGCTACACCAACGAAGATGTGATCAATCAGCTAATGGAAATTCTAGACTTACTTGAAAATACCAAACCTTAGGAGGTGACAAACTTGCTTAATGTTCAGATAGACCATAAACAAATCGAACATCAATTCCATGAAGAATTACAAAAGCACCTTGATGAAATTGCTAACCGAACAGTTTTTTGGGATATGAAAGAACTTTGTCGTCAAACATGCATGAGTGAACCTTTTATTAAAGAGCAGTTCTTTTTTGACCCGCGATTTCCTAAATTTCGAGTAGGTAGGAAATGGCTGTTTCCAGCTAAGCAAACCGAAAAATTTTTGCTCCAGTGGTTGAGCGAGCAGACATCTTATTTTAGATAGGAGGATCACCTAATGAGCCAGCTTGTCTTTTTAGTAAACAATGAACCAGTAACCGACAGCCTAACAATTGCTGATGTTTTCCAAAAACGTCATGACTCTGTTATTCGTGACATCGAAAATCAAATCATCAAACTTTATGAAGCAGGGGAAGAAGAATTTTCACTCCACAACTTTGTGGAGTCAACCTACTCAAACGAAAGAGGTAGGAAGTATAGAAAGTTCAATCTCACAGAAGATGCTTTCACTCTCGTTGCCATGTCTTATGTGACTCCGGAAGCAATGAAGATGAAAGTAAAGTTTATTCAAGAATTTAAGAGAATGAGAGAGCAGCTTAACCAACCAAAAGTGCTAAGTGAGAGAGAACAATTGATCGCCTCAATGAAAATGACAATTGAAACATCAGAAAAAGTTGAGCAAATCGAGAACAAAGTAATTTCTCTAGAACAAAAGATTGATGAACAAATCACATTAACCAGCGGAGAACAACGCAGGCTCCAAAAAGGAATTGCTCAAAGAGTTTACGAGATTGAGAGTGACCAAGTATTACGCTCAAAGTTGTTCAGAGAATTACACCGAGAAATCAAGGATCGCTTCGGTGTTGCATCCTATAAGGACGTCAAGAGGAAGGAGCTACAATCAGCCCTTCGGTACATAGAAAATTGGGTGCCGAGAAAAACAGCATAATGAGGGCAGCACCGAGAAGCTGCCAGGCTTAAAATCGGTGCTAGTTCCTACATATATAAATTTTACGAAATATTTAAGAAAAGAATATTCCAATTTTGAATAAGGGGGGGTGAGTACATATATGAAATTCGGCGCGATATTGAAAGCGTGTCGAGAACGAGCGGGATACAGTCAAGAAGAATTAGCATTTAGGCTATCTATCAATCAATCAGATGTATCGAAAATAGAAAAAGATTATAGGGAACCCACTATTTCTTTGTTCCAAGCTTGGATTCAGAACACGCAGACTCCGGAAGTAATAGTTGCATTTTTATATGGCATGGATGGAATCAGTATGATTTCACAATTGATGCTACTAATAGGTGGATTCATTTTATGGATGTAAGGAGGAATAACAAGTTGGCTTTATATTTCGCATTTTTAGGAGTTTTCTTTTTCGGCATGATGCTAGGAGGATTTTTATCTGACGAAAGGGTGAAAGCAAATGAATTACGAAAAGCTCGAAAACATAATTGATGAAGCGAGGGAAAACAGAGTTAGTAATATATTCTATCCATATTTTCTTGGAGGACTAAAGTCAATTATTTTAAATGCTGAAATAGATGGAGAATCAACCATAAAGCATCATAAAATCATTGATTTAGCAAAAGATGCTCTTGAATATGCAAAAAAAGAAAAAGCAGCAAGCTCAGGAAAGCTCACTGCTCAATAGATAATTCAATAGCTAACTTTATTTTAACATATTCAAAATAAAGCGACAAGAACTTTTGTTCTCGTCGTTGAGGCTAGAAAAGGTTATATCCACCCACCAAATCCCATTCCCTTTTCTAGTCTAAACGATGCGAATAAAAGCATCACTGCACAATGACAAATTAATAGAAAGGAGGATTAACAATGGACCATCCAGCGATTGAAAAAGCCATGAAGACTGGTTATCCAAATATGGTCGCTCAACCTGAATATTTTGGGATTGATTATTTCGGAGAAGAAATTTTTGTTGGTGATGACATTGTAGAACTCGACGGAGAATTGATTTTAAGAGACAACCTTGAGCGGTACTTATCGGAGAAATTTGATGCAGAGTTTAAAACTGTATGAAAAAAGCTCCAGTAGGCGAACTGGAGCCTTAAGAAAACATTTATTTAAAGTCATTTTATCACTAGGAGGTCACATATGGCAATTACTAATGCAATTTCCACTAAAGATATGAGTCGCTTCGAATGGCTGCAGGAACGCACCAAAGGCATTGGCGGTAGTGATGCGGGGATTATTTTAGGACTTAATAAATACCGCACAGCCTTTGAATTATGGCTCGAAAAAACTGGACAAGTTGAGCCAGTAGAGGTTGATAACGAAGCGATTTACTGGGGTAACCAAATGGAAGATGTGGTTGCGAAAGAGTTTGAAAAGCGAACAGGCAAGAAAGTGCGTAGGACAAACTTCATGTATAGCCATCCAGAGCATCCATTCATCAAGGCTAATATAGACCGTTTGATTGTAGGAGAATCAGCATTACTAGAGTGCAAGACAGCGAGTGCCTACCTAGCTAAAGAGTGGGAAGGCGAAGAGGTTCCAGACACTTACCTTGTACAAGTTCAGCACTACCTTGGAGTGACTGGAAAAGAAAAAGCTTATATTGCGGTTCTTGTTGGTGGTAATCGTTTCATATGGAAAGAAATCGAACGGGATGAAGACTTAATCACCATGATTTTTGAAGCGGAAAAGAACTTCTGGGAGCGACATGTTCTTGGGGGTGAACCACCTGCATTAGATGGTTCTAGTGCAGCTGAAAAGTATTTGAAAGAAAAGTATGAACGCGCTGAGAAAGATAAAGAGATTGTATTACCAGGAGAGTACAAGGAGCTTCTTCTTCAATATGAAAAAGTGAAGAGCGATGAGAAGTTGATAAAGAGTGCTAAAACTGAAATCGAAAACAAAATCAAAGCGGAATTAAAGGATGCAGAATCAGGCATTGCCGATCGCTTTATTGTTACTTGGAAAAATCAATCTAGAAATAGTGTAGATTCAAAGGCTTTGAAAGAGAAGTTTCCAGATATTTATAACCAAGTTTTGAAGATATCTTCATTCCGCAAATTCGATGTTAAGGAGGCTAAATAATGGCTACAAATTCAGCTTTGAAAAATCAATTAGCAAATAAGCAAGATGCTACTAAGCAAGTAGCTGCATCACAGTTAGGTCTTAAGCATTTATTAAATACCCCAGCGATGCAAAAGAGATTTGAGCAGGTTTTAGACAAAAAAGCACCACAATTTACGGCTTCTATTCTTAACCTTTACAACGGTGACCCAAATCTACAAACAGCAGAACCGATGTCCATTGTTTCCAGTGCGATGGTTGCAGCAAGTCTTGATTTACCAGTAGACAAAAACCTAGGTTATGCATGGATAGTTCCTTTCTACGATAGTAAAAAGGGTCATAAAGCAGCTCAGTTCCAACTTGGATATAAAGGTTATATTCAATTAGCTCTAAGAACAGGGCAGTATAAGTCAATCAATGTGATCGAGGTTCGCGAAGGAGAGCTCAAAAAGTGGAACCGTCTGACTGAAGAAATCGAACTTGATTTGGATGCAGCAACCAGTGAAAAGGTTATTGGATATTGTGGTTACTTCAAACTCGTGAATGGGTTTGAAAAAACAGTCTACTGGACTCGAGACCAAGTGGAAGAGCATCGGATTAAGCATAACAAGATGAAGAATAAGAAGGACCTGAATAATGTCTGGAAATCAGATTATGATGCTATGGCGATGAAAACCGTTTTAAGAAACATGCTAGGCAAATGGGGGATCCTTTCTATCGAAATGCAAAAAGCATTTTCAGAAGACGAGAAAGAAAATGAAATTAAAGACATTACAGACGAAGCAAATGAGGTTGATGATCCAACAATCATTGATGTCGCTGTTGAAGAAGTAAACGAGCAAGATTCGGACGTTACTCAAGAAGAGATTGATTTTAGTGAATGATTTCGAAACAAACGTCCTTCTCCCTAACTGGATATGGGAGAAAGCGCAAGATAAAGAACATTTCAAAATGCTTGTACTAGATTATATGCAGCGATATCCAAATTATGACGTGAAGAAAGTGAAAGGTAAATATGCGATATGTGAAAGGAGGGATTAGTGCGTGAATTACATCAAAGAACTGAACGCGTTTTATGATTGGCTCGAACTAAATGAACTATCTCCATCAGCAATTAATTTATGGTATGCATTGATGCACATAAATAATAAGGCTGGATGGGTAGAAACATTTACGGTAGCAGAATCAGTATTGTGCGTGAAGACAGGATTAACCGATCGCACCCTCCGGAAAGTTAGGAATGAATTAAAACAAAAAGAAAGAATTGATTTTATTTCACGCAAAGGGGGGAGAGCCCCCATTTACAAAATAATATCGTTTTTTTCTACGGAAAATAATTCCGTAGTTCTCATACCTACGGAAATAAATTCTGTAGGTAGTGTCACAGGTAGTGTCACGGATAGTGTCATAGGTGATGTCACAGGTAGTTCCACATTAAATAAACTAAACGAAACTAAACGAAACGAAACAAATAAAGCTACTGCTACACGAGTGAATTATTTTGATGAATACATGATTTGTTTTAGTGGTCAACCAAGCGCCATCCAAATTCAAGAAATTAATAGTTTTATAGACCAAGATGGGCTATCCGATGAAGTAATATGCGCTGCATTCAAAAAGGCAGCAGAAGTAGGAGCGAAGTATCCCTATGCAAGAAGTATTTTGAACAGTTGGGCAAAGAAAGGGGTTCGTACCCTTGCTGATGTTGAAGCCGAACAAAATAAGTTTAAACAACAGAAAAATAGACAAAGAAAAGGCGCTATTCGAACAGAACAACTTCCAGGTTGGTTTGAAGAGAACGAAAATAAGCCCAATAATGTCACCCCTTTACATCCGGAAGAGACAGAAGCAAGACGAAAGGCGCTTGAGGAACGGCTTAAAAAATATAAAAACTGAGGATGTGGTTTTGTGGGAGTTTTACGTGAAAAAGTCATGATGAGCCAAGAGTCAAAAAAGCAAGGATTTATTCAAGAACTTCACACGCTAGGCATCACAGAATTTCAAGGTCAAAGCCTTGATGAGTTAGATTACTACACACTTCGGCATGCATTAACGGTAGCAAGAATCCGAATCGATTCGGATGAAAATAAGTGGTATTAGGAGCACTCTCCATGAGAAGTAATGTTGTGAAAAATGAACATTTATTTGCCAATCCGAGGAAGAAAAGAGTCGTGATATTGGAGGACCTTGATTTTATTTGGGACACTCCGGAACTCAATGAGCTAGCCAAGATGTGGGAACAAGGTGAGAGCATTTCCTCAATGGAGAAGCATTTCAAACGTGATCAGGATGAGGTTTTTCTAGGATTATTCCATCTTTCGAGAAGAAACAAGATTTCATTTAGAAAGGGGAGTATTTTTGGAACTAAATAAAGCGACATTAGCGCAACTGTATTACTTGGCGAGATTTACAGAGTTAAAGGCTGCTGCTCTAACCGAATTGCAAAGGAGGATATCTCTTGAAACCAATAACGATTACCAGACAAAGAAAGCATGAAGCTGAACAGGCAATATCAGATTTAGTTGCAAGGGGTTTTGAGGTTGTGTTCCCGTTAACAGAGTTTTCACGGGAAGGGAAGTTATTTGATAGGGATACCTATAACAGACAAGTTTTTGTAGAACATGCGCACAGTAGCTGTTGGAAAGCGCAATTGAGAAAGGTTGATTAGATGAATTTAACAAAACTGTTTGAGACACAAAGAAAATTTCGTGAACGAGTTAATTATCAAGGTTCGGATAGATTTGAAAAGTTAATTCTTGCTCTAATGGTGGAGCTGGGAGAATGTGCGAATGAATGGCGAGGGTTTAAGTTTTGGAGTAAGAATCAGGAGCCTAGGAAAGAAGTAATCTGCCATGCTTGTAATGGGGAATGCTGTTTTCATGGAGCAGGTGAAGCAATAACAATTGACGGTGTTGTCACAGCATTTTATGAACCTTGTGCGTATTGTGGAGGTACTGGTGTACAAGAGAGACCACTCCTTGAAGAATATGTAGACATTCTACATTTTCTCTTAGAAATTGGGTTGGAAATGAAAGAGATGTTTGCAATTGAACCGCTTATAAATCACCAAAACAAAGAAGAGTCACATAACATTACGGAGCAGTTCAATAACATTTTTGGAAGTGCGACAGCCTTACACATGTCGTATCACGATGATTTTTACGACAACGAAGATAGACGGGGCATATTCGAAGAATTGTTCGAGAGCTTTATAAACCTTGGTCAAATGCTCGGCTTTACTTGGGAAGAAATTGAACAAGCCTATTATGCTAAAAACAAAATCAATCATCACAGACAGGATGTGGGTTATTAATGAATTGTCCAGTATGTGGCCGTCCGTTAAAGAGTCCTAAGAGCATATCAAAGGGTATCGGTCCGGTATGTGAAAAGAAGCTTGAGAAGTTGAAAGATAATGCAGATGAAGACCAACTGAAAATGGAGTTAGATGCAAATGCAGAGAATGTCCTACAAGGAATACCAAAAGCCCAAGAAGCGTAATAAATACGGCAATCAGAAGACTGTCGTGGACGGGATAAAGTTTCATAGTCAGGCAGAGGCGATTTACTACAACCAGCTAAAATGGCTTAAGCAAAACAAGCAAATCAAGGATTTCAAACTACAGCCCAAGTACATACTTCAAGAGGGGTTTAAGAAGAACGGTAAAACGTTCCGACCCATCACTTACAAGGCTGATTTTGAGGTCATTAATTTAGATGGGACCACTCAGATAATTGACATCAAGGGAGCCTTGACTAAGGAGTTCCAGCTTAAACGCAAACTCTTTGAGTTAAAGTACCTAGAGACTATAACACTCTTAAAATACGAAAATGGGCAATTCGTGGAGGTTTGAAATGGCGCGGAGAGTCGTACAAATGAACGCAGTTAATTTTGACCAGGAGAAATTGCAAGTCCTTGTCGTTTACGAGGAAGGGAAATCGAAGGAGGAGATTCGAAAGGAAAATCCATATTGCAAAAAGCACGGTGTCCTATACAAAGCTTCTGGAGCTTATGAATTTAAGAATTAAAGGGGTTGGAAATCTTGTCAAATACAAAAACAGTACCTAACTGTCCAAAATGTAAAACGATCGGGACTGTTATAAATCACAAAAAAGCAATAGTAAAGCTTGAATGCCCGAAATGTAAGAGCATATGGCAGACATTATCTTGCACATGCAGCAAATGTGGCAAACCAAATGGATTTGCTACAGAAGGGGTATGTGGCCATTGTTATTCGGAGTTTTATAAGTCCAGTTAAATAGATTTGTATTATGTTTCATAGTTTGCGAGGTGAAACCATGAAGGAATACAAGAAATTACAAATCATAAAGCATGCATTACAGCATTACATCGAAAGACCAAATGCAAGCGAAAAGGATATCCTTCAAGAAACTCGTTTGCTCAACGAAGTCACATCTAAGGTTGAGGATATGCAAGATAGATATGGAATAAGGAGGAATGAACGTGCGTGAGATAAAGTTTCAATTCGGCGACATTATTGAAAATGGATGGGCAAGTGAAGATAACCCAATTCGAAAAGGGATATTTGTCAGACATAAAAAGAAACTAATCGAATTAACCGATGGACAAGGTAAGTTTTGGGAAGTGTACCATGACAAAGATAACAAAAATGTGAGAATCGGAAACATTTACGAAAATCCAGAGTTACTTGACTCTTGAATTATTAAGTTTACTAGGTTAGGAGGGGAACTATGAATATAAAATGCGAATTGCATCATGACCATTTTCAAAACTTTAAAAGATACAACATTCCTAGAGCTCAACTTGTCATAGCTGATATTCCT
>NZ_JARGEJ010000320.1:0-392 GCF_029211245.1 Robertmurraya sp. DFI.2.37
CCTTTGCCTATGGGGACCAAGGTGGATCATTTGGGCAAGGAAGCACACATAGATACCGAAGCGGCAATGGTACAGCAGGGAATCATTACAGCGCAGGAACGGAAAAACCGTTTGCTGCTGCGCCGGGTCATGACGGATGCGGGTTATAAACCTTTGCGCAGTGAGTGGTGGCATTTCAACTTCCGCAGTCGTGAAGAGGCAAAACGGAACTATAAAGTAATTAGATAAAGGATGGAAATATCAACAAAAACACTCCATTTCATCGAAGAACACAGAGAGGACGATACGCGTACACTTGCTTTGCAAAGTAAGAAATATCCCGATGTAGACATGGCGGCAGCTGTCACACAAATTGCCGGACGGCAGGTGGCGGCCCGCAAGATACCTTCATG
>NZ_JARGEJ010000321.1:0-392 GCF_029211245.1 Robertmurraya sp. DFI.2.37
CAGTAAGGATGAAATCGTGAAGCGTAAAGTTCAGTTGGGCGACAGCAACTTTGAATATGTGGAAGTCGTATCGGGGCTGAAGCCGGGTGACAAGGTAGTTGTCAGTGATATGAGCAGCTATAAAAACAAGAATAAGTTGAAGTTGAAATGAGAGCAGCTATGACATAAACAACAAGATAAAACTTTCTCTCTTAAATTAAAGTAGCGGGAAACCGGGTGGAAGGGAGGCATATTCCCTTCTGCTCGCCCCGGATACTGATGATAATTCGTTCTCATTATGATAAAATATTATTGGAAGCAGGCCTGGGAGCTGCTGAAACAGCATAAACTGTTCAGTGTGCTTTATATAACAGGTGCGGGATTGGCTATTGCCATGACTATGGTTGTTTTTG
>NZ_JARGEJ010000322.1:0-392 GCF_029211245.1 Robertmurraya sp. DFI.2.37
CGCTTGGCAATTTCATGATGTAAATTCTCGTTGGTTTGTTCCAAATCTTTCAATTTACCGCTGCCGAAAAGAGAACCGACACCGCTGGTTATGGCAGTGGCTACATCGGTAGCTGCACTTTTGAGTTTGTCCGTGCGTATCTCTGCTTTTACCTGTTTGAGTTCCTGTTCGGCAAGATTTACTTGCTGCTCTTTATATCTCTTTACAGCATCTATGTGTTGAAGTTCAGTTTTTTGTTTCTCAATGATGAAATCGTTTCGCTCTAAATGTTTCTTGCCTGTCTCAACTTTGGATTGTCCACGTTTCATGGAGAGAATGTCGGAAGCCAAAGTCTGCATCACTATCATATCATCGTTGTTGAGCTTTTGGCTTTTGCCAGTGTCGTGGTTCAT
>NZ_JARGEJ010000323.1:0-391 GCF_029211245.1 Robertmurraya sp. DFI.2.37
CATGGGTTATGTGGACGAAGCCAATGAAGCTCCGTGACGAGCTTGCCGCAGCAACCGGATATGACAAGATTTCGCAAGAATCAACATCCCAGTCAGCTTCATCCAAAGGTTTTCAGGCAATGAGTCAAGATACTGGCGAAGAGTTGAACGGTAGGTTTACAGCATTGCAGATTGCAGGAGAAGAAATAAAAAATGCCATGCTGAATACGCTGGCGGTGGCACAAGCCATATCCTCATTTGCCAAAGACAACAATACAATGTTGACTGAGATAAGAAATCTGATGATTTCATCCAACGGTCACCTTGAAAGTATTAACAAATACACCAAACTAATTTATAAGTTTGGAAACAAGCTTGACGAAATAGCGAAAAATACAAAAAGTATATAAAT
>NZ_JARGEJ010000324.1:0-391 GCF_029211245.1 Robertmurraya sp. DFI.2.37
GGTATAGATCCTGAATTCTCTCGTGCCAGTGTGTTGAATACCGGTGTTGATAAATTGATTTATCCGTTTACCCGTTCATTCACCGTTGGAGCTCAACTTACATTCTAATCCTTTAAAGTAATAAGAAAATGAAGAAACTATTATACATAGCAAGTATCTGCATTGCAAGTTTAGTTAGCGCTTGTGACGATTATCTCACGGTAGAATCTCCTGACCAGTTGACATCAAGCAGTTTTTGGCGTAACCAGTCTGATGCTGAAGCCGGACTTGCCGCCGCATACTCCCAACTTTACCTGATGACTTATTCGGGTGACATGTGGTCTTTCCCGGAAATCAAATGGCCGGTAGAAGCCTATCGTGAAGATATTATCCAATTAGGAAGCGATGCTCT
>NZ_JARGEJ010000325.1:0-391 GCF_029211245.1 Robertmurraya sp. DFI.2.37
GGAGGCGTATTCGCTTTTCGGTTGGGGTATATGACAGATATTGTAACCCGACACATCAAAACCGACACTTTTTCAGAAATTCGTTCTCGCTATGGGGAATTTCCGAAAATCAGTTTTGACTACGAAGTCGCTGAAAAAGCGCAGTCGGTAGCCGTCGTACCTTTTGCCGGAGAGTGGAAAGACCTTGGTACATGGAATACGTTGACTGATGAACTATCGGAACACACCATGGGCAATGTTGTCATGGATGAAGAATCCGAAAATACCCACGTCATCAACGAACTTGGACTGCCAATCATGTGCATTGGCACACGGAATCTAGTTATCGCAGCATCAAATGATGGAATCCTAATTTCGGACAAAGATAAAAGCGAGAACATCAAAACTTACG
>NZ_JARGEJ010000326.1:0-391 GCF_029211245.1 Robertmurraya sp. DFI.2.37
CCTGCACTGGATTTGGGATAACTGGAACTGGGACAAGACCTGGGGCTGGGATTATCCGATGACAGCCATGAATGCCGCCCGAATGGGTGAGCCCGAGAAGGCAGTCAGCGCATTATTGATGGACAAACGTACCAACACCTATCTGGTAAACGGTCACAATTACCAGGACGGGCGTCTGCGTATTTACCTGCCCGGCAACGGTGGATTACTGACCACAGTCGCCATGATGTGCGCCGGATGGGACGGATCGGAAGGAAACAATCCCGGATTTCCGAAAGATGGCAAATGGAATGTACGCTGGGAAGGGTTACAGCCGTTACCGTAAGAACAGGAGTTAGCAGTTATTATCATGAAAACGACATATTTACTTCTATGCCTATTGGGCATCGGT
>NZ_JARGEJ010000327.1:0-391 GCF_029211245.1 Robertmurraya sp. DFI.2.37
GCCAGACTGGGCGATGTCCACAGTTCGCCATAGCCGGCAGCCGGCTGACCGTCTGTACCGGTATAGAGTTCCGGATATTTGTTTATCAGTTCTTTCGATACCCGTACGCATTCCGTGAGGTATTTGTCTGCATCATTCAGACCATGATATTTCCGCCAGGTACCTTCACGCAAGGTAAAGCGCGACAAGGCCATCTGGACACAAGCCTGATTGATGGCGTTTCTGCCGTCTTGTTCTTCAAAATTACCGATGTGCTCTTCCGCCCATTTCAAACGGGTCAGGATGTTGTTGGCCACTTCATCACGCGGAGTACGCGGACCGTAAGGCTCATCGGTGTCGGTGTCGAGCACCTTATCAATCCAAGGCACATCACCGAAGCGGTTGATCAACT
>NZ_JARGEJ010000328.1:0-390 GCF_029211245.1 Robertmurraya sp. DFI.2.37
ATCTGGCTGTATAGGCAATGATGCGTCCCCATCTGTTTCTCACGGGAATCATGATACGCTGTCGGAACATGGCGTATGTGTTGCCGTCCTCGCCACGCTTGAACATGCCGAGTTCGTACAGCAGTTCTTCGTTCAGAGCCTTGCTTCTGCAGAAATCCATAAAGGCCTGACCGTCCTTCGGTGCATAGCCTATTCCGGCAAAGGCACAGAACTCCTCATGCCAACGGCCATATGCATAGGCCCTGGCATCAAGGCTTTCTTCCTTGTCCGTTGCCCTGAGGCATTGAAGGAAGAAGGTCTGGACTGTATCGAGAACTGTCAGAAGTGATTCACGGTGTCTAGTTTCTACAATCTGTTCCTCACTGCGGTCTTCACTGATGTATTCTACCG
>NZ_JARGEJ010000329.1:0-389 GCF_029211245.1 Robertmurraya sp. DFI.2.37
AGTTAAGGTTTCATTACTCACGGTGATCGAAAGCTAAACTAAAAAATGAATTTCAGGGAGAAGTATTACCGAATGGGAATCGTCTTAACACCGAAGTAGAATCATGGATTCCAGTAAATTAAAACCACTAGTTCAAAATGAACTGGTGGTTTTAATTGTGGAATAAAAGTGAGATTCATTTTTTAAATACTCTTCAAGAAGTCAGCGAAAATTCTGTTGTGAAAGATTACATACTTCGTTTCCCACTTTAGATCCATGAAGTTTACCCTCGTTCAATCGGATATATTTTTCAATAATGTTTGCTACTAGACCGGGAGAACGTGCTTAAGTTCAATTATAATGCTTCAAAATGAGTAGTAGAATGGCTTTAAGCTATAAATTCAGTTAAC
>NZ_JARGEJ010000033.1:0-50042 GCF_029211245.1 Robertmurraya sp. DFI.2.37
ATGGTTTACTATAACAACTATCGATATCAGTGGGACTTAAAAAAGATGACCCCTATTCAATATAGGAATCATCTTCTAGTTGCTTAATCTCTTTTTTTATTGTGTCCTTGACATAGGTGCCAGTTTAGAATGGGTACTCTTTTTTGATCTAAATGTCCGTAAGATTTCGCAATCATAGGTTTTTTCCAAACCGAGAGGGAAAAGATAAAAGCAAATTGAGAAAAGTTTAGCGCAGTATACTTTAAATCGGTGCAAATTCAAAGCAACTGCGTTCAAGTATGTGAAATGTGTGCAATCGTTTAGTCGAGAGCAGTTGGATTTTATCGACAAGACGAGGGGATCAGGCTCAAAGCAATAGGACACAAGTACTCATCTAACAGAAGTAGCTGAAATAGAGTGCAATTAGGTTTCATTTTTAGTAAAATGAGGCATACACGATTTTGCTTTTATTAGGGGGACATTTCCGTGTTACAAAATGGATTGGTAATGGTGCTCATTATCCTTGTCATTAATATTGTCTATGTTTCCTTTTTTACGATTAGAATGATTTTGACGTTAAAGGGACAAAGGTATTTAGCTGCTTTTATAAGTATGATTGAGGTTGTTATTTATGTTATTGGACTTGGCTTAGTACTTGATAATTTGAACCAGATTCAGAACCTGATTGCGTATGCAGTTGGTTACGGGATTGGTGTGATTGTAGGAATGAAAATTGAGGAGAAGCTTGCGTTGGGCTATATTACCGTCAATGTAATTACGAAGGAATATGATCGGGACTTACCGAGACTTCTTCGGGAAAAAGGCTATGGTGTAACGAGCTGGGCTGCGAATGGCCTTGAGGGGGATCGGATGGCGTTGCAAATTTTAACGCCAAGAAAATATGAATTAAAGCTCTATGCAACCATTAAAGAGCTTGACCCGAAAGCATTTATTATCGCGTATGAACCGAAAACGATCTACGGTGGATTTTGGGTTAAATCGGTTAAGAAGGGAAGATTGTTTTCATGAGCAGATTGAAACAAAGATTTGAAGTGCAAGAAAATGAGACGATTGATCAATGTCTGGACCGCATCCAAAAGGCTGGCTACATTCCTGTACGAAGAGAAGAAAAACCAATATTTCAGGAGAAAAAGCAAGGTTCCACGGTGGTCTATGAGCCTATAGGAAGACAAATTATTTTTGAGGCAAAGAGGATAGAGGGTTAAAACACGAACATTAATAGAAGAATATTTTATTATTGTTCGATTATTAGTTGACACACACCGTTAATGTTGTTACTATGGTAGTGCAAATGGAATAATCGATAAAAAAATACAATTTACCTCATATATAATGGGAATATGGCCCATAAGTTTCTACCCGACAACCTTAAATTGTTGGACTATGAGGAAAGTGAATGACGGGATAAA
This sequence comes from Robertmurraya sp. DFI.2.37, assembly GCF_029211245.1. Classification (NCBI taxonomy): domain Bacteria; kingdom Bacillati; phylum Bacillota; class Bacilli; order Caryophanales; family Bacillaceae; genus Robertmurraya; species Robertmurraya sp. DFI.2.37. The sequence goes on from NZ_JARGEJ010000033.1 coordinate 1,410, forward strand.
AATTGATCTTTTATTGAAGGGCATAAGCGGACATGGGTGGAGTGGCTGTGCTAACGCAGCCTTAGATGATGTCCTTTTATTTTCTGTGCTTCAATAAATGAACAATGTGCCCGGACAGATTGCTTTCCTTCATAGGATTAAGCAGTTTGTTCCGGGCTTTTATTATGGTTAAAAATGGAGGAGAAAAATGAGCGTGCAGGTTGCAGTAATTATGGGGAGTACATCGGATTGGGAAACAATGAAGCATGCGTGTGATATGTTAGATAAGCTCGAGATTTCCTACGAAAAAAAGGTAGTATCCGCACACAGGACTCCAGACCTTATGTTTCAATATGCAGAGGAAGCAAGAGGACGGGGCTTTAACGTAATTATTGCAGGTGCAGGAGGGGCAGCCCATCTTCCAGGTATGGTGGCTGCTAAAACGACTCTTCCTGTAATCGGTGTGCCAATTCAATCAAAAGCATTAAATGGACTGGATTCCTTATTATCGATCGTACAAATGCCGGGTGGTGTCCCAGTAGCGACAGTTGCTATCGGCAAGGCAGGAGCAACGAACGCTGGATTGCTTGCAGCGCAAATACTTGGTGCGACTGACTCGGCAGTAGCAGAACGACTTGACAAAATGCGTGAAGCAACGAGAGAGGCTGTAATGGAAAGTAGTGATAAGCTTGTTTAAAACCATTTTACCTGGACAAACGATTGGAATTATCGGTGGAGGGCAGCTTGGGAGAATGATGGCTATTGCTGCGAAAGAAAAAGGCTACTTCGTTGCTGTACTAGACCCGACAGATCATTCCCCTTGTGGGCAAATTGCCGATATTGAAATTGTTGGACAATATCATGATTTACAGGCGATTCAAAGGTTGGCTGAAGTTAGCGATGTCATTACGTATGAATTCGAAAATATCGATGCAGCAGCACTTAATTGGCTTTGTGAAAATGCTTATGTGCCACAAGGCAAAGAAGTGCTTGAAATTACCCAAAATAGAGCGAAAGAAAAAGCAGCGATCCAAAAAGCTGGTGCAACAGTGGCTCCTTACAGGGTAATTAATGACATGAATGACATTTATGCTTATATCGATGAAATCGGCTATCCTTGTGTACTAAAAACAGCAACGGGTGGTTACGATGGTAAAGGACAGCTTGTCATTCGTTCAAGAGATGACATTGAAAAAGGAGCACCGCTAGTTGAATCTGGATTATGTGTTCTAGAGCAGTGGATTTCTTTTGAAAAAGAAATCTCCGTTATTGTGGTACGCAACCCAAAAGGGGAGACTTCCGTTTTTCCGGTGGGAGAGAATATTCATAAGGATAATATTTTGCATGAAACAATCGTGCCAGCAAGAATGGCAGAGGATGCGAAGGAAAGAGCAATCTCACTTGCAATAGAGCTTGCCAGAACATTAAATTTAGTCGGTACATTAGCGGTGGAGATGTTTTTAACGGCAGAAGGCGAAATCTATATAAATGAATTGGCGCCTCGGCCGCATAATTCAGGTCATTACTCGATAGAGGCTTGTGAAACATCTCAATTTGAACAGCATATTCGTGCGGTTTGCAATCTACCGCTCGGAAGTACCGAATTATTAAAGCCTGTCGTTATGGTGAATATTCTTGGTGAACATCAAGAACCAATCATTGAAAAAATAAGCGATTACCCAAACTGGAAAATTCACTTATATGGAAAAAAAGAAGCGAAAGTAAAAAGAAAAATGGGGCATGTGACCATTTTAAAACATTCAATAGAGGACGCCCTATCTGAAATTGACAGCAGTGGAATTTGGGAACAGGCGAAGGAAAGAATCGGAGGATAAAGTCATGATTGATCGTTATACAAGACCCGAAATGGGCGCTATTTGGACAGAGGAAAATCGTTTTAAAGCTTGGTTAGAAGTAGAGATCTTAGCATGTGAAGCATGGGTGGAGCTTGGAGAAATTCCAAAGGAAGATGTTCAAAAAATCCGTGAGAAGGCATCGTTTGATATTAACCGCATTAAAGAGATTGAAGAAGAGACACGACATGATGTTGTCGCATTTACTCGTGCTGTATCCGAAACACTTGGTGAGGAAAGAAAATGGGTTCACTATGGACTAACTTCAACGGATGTTGTTGACACGGCTTTATCCTATTTAATAAAACAAGCGAATGCCATTTTGCTAAAGGATATAGAAGGTTTTGTTGAAATCTTAAAAAACAAAGCACAGGAACATAAATATACAGTGATGATGGGACGTACTCACGGAGTTCATGCGGAGCCAACAACATTTGGACTGAAGCTAGCCCTTTGGTATGAAGAAATGAAGCGTAACCTAGAACGCTTTAAGCAAGCTGCTGAGGGGGTTGAATACGGAAAAATATCTGGGGCAGTTGGAACATATGCCAATATTGACCCATTTGTTGAGAAATATGTATGTGAGAAGCTTGGAATTAAACCAGCGCCCATTTCTACGCAAACATTGCAACGTGATCGCCATGCTCACTATATGTCAACAATAGCATTAATCGCTACATCAATCGAAAAAATGGCAGTCGAAATAAGAGGTCTGCAAAAGAGTGAAACCCGAGAGGTAGAAGAATTTTTTGCAAAAGGTCAAAAAGGCTCTTCTGCTATGCCGCATAAACGCAACCCGATCGGTTCTGAAAATATGACTGGACTTGCCCGTGTCATCCGTGGACATATGTTGACTGCATATGAAAATGTCCCGCTTTGGCATGAACGTGATATTTCACATTCTTCAGCAGAGCGAATTATTTTACCAGATGCCACGATTGCTTTGAATTACATGTTAAATCGTTTTGGCAATATCGTGAAAAATTTAACAGTCTTCCCAGAAAACATGAAGCGTAATATGGATCGTACACTTGGTCTTATTTACTCTCAACGTGTCCTACTCGCCTTAATTGATAAAGGCCTACCACGTGAAGAAGCGTATGATACGGTGCAACCAAGAGCAATGGAAGCGTGGGAAAAGCAAGTTCCGTTTAAGAACTTAATTGAAGGAGATGAAATTATAAAAGCAAAGCTTTCGCCAGCAGAAATTGATGATTGTTTTGATTATAATTACCACTTAAAGCATGTCGATACAATCTTTGAGCGTTTAGGACTATAGAAGGATTCATTTTTAAATGAGCGCCTATCGCCTTTCAAACTTCTGATACTGGTTTTACATCCTACGATAAGTCAAAGTTTCTTCAATCGAAAAGTTTGTAAGACGATGACCAAGGCACTTCCACTTTTAGTATAGGAGGCTCTCCTCATCATGGAAAAAAGAGCATTGTTATATGAAGGAAAAGCAAAGAGAGTATATCAAACGGATGATGAAAATCTCGTATGGTTGGAGTACAAGGATTCTGCGACAGCTTTTAATGGTGAAAAGAAGGAACAGATTACGGGTAAAGGAAAATTAAATAACGAGATTACAAGTTTAATATTTTCAAAGTTGAAAAAAGAGGGAATTGCCACTCATTTTGTTAAGAAGCTTTCCGAAACGGAACAGCTTGTAAAGAAGGTAACGATTATTCCTCTTGAAGTTGTCATACGCAATGTGGCAGCAGGCAGCTTTTCTAAAAGACTGGGGATTAATGAAGGAAACCCTCTCTCAAAACCCCTCGTTGAATTTTACTATAAAGATGATGCTCTTGGAGATCCGCTCATTACGGATGACCATATCGAAGAATTACAATTGGCGACGAAGGACGAAGTAGCCCTTTTAAAAGAAAAAGCACAGCAGGTCAATGAAGTGTTATCGAGGTTGTTTCTTGAATTAAATATTCGCCTCATCGACTTTAAGCTGGAATTCGGAAAGGATGCCGAAGGGAACATCGTCCTTGCTGATGAAATTTCACCAGATACCTGTCGCCTATGGGATAGCAACACGAATGAGAAGCTGGATAAAGATGTATTTCGCCGTAATTTAGGAAGCTTAACAGATGCTTATGAAAACATTCTTGCGAGACTGGGAGGTCCATCACATGTATAAAGTAAAGGTTTATGTAACATTAAGAGAAAGTGTACTTGATCCACAAGGGGCTGCGGTAAAGCACTCATTACAGTCATTAAGCTATAACGAAGTATCAGACGTTCGAATTGGAAAATACATGGAGTTAACGGTTGAAAAATCAGAACGCAACGTTGAAGATGTCGTAAAGGAAGTGTGTGAGCGCCTCCTAGCAAACCCTGTGATTGAAGACTATCGCTATGAAATCGAGGAGTGTGTAGCCCAATGAAGTTTGCTGTCATCGTGTTCCCAGGCTCCAACTGTGATGTAGATATGTATCACGCAATTAAAGATGAACTTAGGGAAGAAGTCGAGTATGTTTGGCATGATGCAGATCATTTAGATGAATATGATGGAATCCTTTTACCCGGCGGATTTTCCTATGGAGATTACTTACGCACAGGAGCGATTGCTCGTTTCAGCAGAGTGATGCAAGAGGTTGTGAAAGCAGCCAATGCAGGAAAACCTGTCCTTGGTGTTTGTAATGGCTTTCAGATCCTCCTCGAAAGCGGGCTGTTACCAGGTGCGATGAGACGGAACGAAAGCTTGAGATTTATTTGTAGACCAACAAATTTAAAGGTAGAAAATAACGAGACTATCTTTACTTCTGAGTATAAAAAAGGTGAAATCATTACCGTTCCGATCGCCCATGGTGAAGGGAACTACTATTGTGATGAGGAGACTTTACAAAAATTGAAGGACAATCGTCAAATTGTCTTTACGTATAAAAACAATCCAAACGGATCCTTAGAGGACATCGCTGGAATCATCAATGAAAAGGGAAATGTACTTGGCATGATGCCCCATCCTGAAAGAGCAGTTGATGAATTATTAGGAGGAGCAGATGGCCTGAAACTATTCCGCTCGATTGTGAAAACTTTTCGAAATGCTGTTGTCGTATAAAATCATCCGGTGGCAGTAGGCTAAAGATTCCTGCGCATAAGCTGGTAAAACAAAGCAGTCATCTATCGTGAAATTATGGAGGGAAGCACATGTCGATCATGCTTGAACCAAGTCCACAACAAATAAAAGTAGAAAAAATTTATCGAGAAATGGGTTTAACTGACGAGGAATTCGCAAATGTAGAAAAAATCCTTGGAAGAACTCCTAATTATACAGAAACTGGCCTTTTTTCCGTTATGTGGTCAGAACATTGTAGCTACAAAAATTCAAAGCCAGTATTAAGAAAGTTTCCAACAAAAGGGGAGCGAGTCCTTCAAGGTCCTGGAGAAGGGGCTGGAATTGTTGATATTGGCGATGATCAAGCGGTCGTTTTTAAAATCGAAAGCCACAATCATCCATCTGCAATAGAGCCTTACCAAGGAGCGGCAACAGGTGTCGGTGGAATTATTCGTGATGTTTTTTCCATGGGGGCAAGACCGATTGCTCTATTGAACTCTTTACGTTTTGGAGAGTTAGATGCTTCTTCTCGTGTTCGTTACCTTTTTAAAGAAGTGGTTGCTGGTATAGCTGGCTATGGAAACTGTATTGGTATTCCAACGGTTGGTGGAGAGGTTCAATTTGACCCTTGTTATGAAGGGAACCCTCTTGTCAATGCGATGTGTGTGGGGTTAATTGACCATAAGGATATTAAAAAAGGTCAGGCCCATGGAATCGGCAATACGGTCATGTATGTCGGTGCTAAGACAGGTCGTGATGGGATTCACGGGGCAACCTTCGCATCGGAAGAATTAACAGAGGACTCAGATGAAAAACGTCCAGCAGTTCAGGTTGGAGACCCGTTCATGGAGAAGCTTCTCATCGAGGCTTGCCTTGAATTAATTCAATCAGATGCCCTTGTTGGGATTCAAGACATGGGAGCAGCGGGACTAACAAGTTCTTCTGCGGAAATGGCGAGTAAGGCTGGTTCAGGAATTGAAATGAATCTTGATCTTGTTCCGCAACGAGAAACAGGAATGACGGCTTACGAAATGATGCTATCTGAATCACAAGAGCGTATGCTTATTGTCGTGAAAAAGGGCCGTGAGCAAGAAATCGTTGATTTATTTTCAAAATATGATTTAGAATGTGTCGCAATTGGTCAAGTTACCGACGATAAAATGCTTCGTCTCGTACACAATGGAGAAGTAGTTGCAAATGTACCTGCTGATGCACTAGCTGAGGATGCGCCAGTATATCATAAGCCATCACGTGAGCCCGAATATTTCCGTGAGTTCCAAGCGATGGACAATGATGTTCCAACTGTGGACGATTACAATGAAGCGCTTGTTAATCTTTTGCAACAAGCAACCATTGCGAGCAAAGAGTGGGTTTATGACCAATATGACTATATGGTACGTACCAATACGGTAGTAGCACCAGGATCAGATGCGGCGATTGTCCGAATTCGTGGAACAGAAAAAGCATTGGCGATGACGACGGATTGCAATTCAAGATATCTTTATTTAGACCCCGAAACAGGTGGGAAAATTGCTGTTGCTGAAGCAGCAAGAAATATCGTCGCTTCTGGTGGAGAGCCGTTAGCGATTACAGATTGCCTGAACTTCGGGAATCCAGAAAAACCAGAAATTTTCTGGCAATTTGAGAAAGCTGTAGACGGGATGAGTGCTGCTTGTACGAAGCTAAATGCACCAGTCATTGGCGGTAACGTCTCCCTTTATAATGAAACGAATGGCACTGCAGTATACCCAACACCTGTTGTTGGAATGGTCGGCCTTGTGGAAAACCTTGCACATGTTACGACGCAGAACTTTAAAAGCGCAGGAGACCTTATTTATCTAGTTGGGGAAACAAAACCTGAGTTTGGCGGAAGTGAGTTACAAAAACTCACATATGGACGAATTTTTGGCAAGGCTCCTGAAATCGACCTTGATGTGGAGGAACAAAACCAAAAGAGTGTTCTCACTGCAATCCGTGCGGGAGTTGTAGCATCCGCTCATGATATTGCAGAAGGCGGACTTGCTGTTGCATTAGCAGAAGGATTAATGGGAACGGCTGAGCTTGGTGCAAAAGTGACGGTAAATGGGGATGTAACTTCTGCGCTTTTCAGTGAATCACAATCACGTTTCCTACTATCTGTGAAAAAAGAAAATAAAGCCCAATTTGAAAGCTTAGTAAAGGCGCAATTAATTGGTGAAACGACAAATACATCTAACCTTCAAATCTATGCTGATGATAGGCTTGTTCTTGATCAGAAAGTGGTAGATTTGGAGTCTGCTTGGAAAGGGGCTATCCCATGCTTGCTGAAATAAGGGGATTAAATGAGGAGTGTGGCATCTTTGGTGTATGGGGACATCCTGATGCGGCTCAAATCACTTATTACGGTTTACACACCCTGCAACATCGTGGGCAGGAAGGAACCGGAATGGTTGTCACAGACGGTCAAAAGCTTAAAGGGGTCAAAGGAGAAGGGCTTGTCGCGGAAATTTTCACTGCGGAGGCTATCGAGCAATTAACGGGAACTGGTGCAATTGGTCATGTTCGCTATGCTACTGCTGGGGGCGGTGGCTATGAGAACGTGCAGCCTCTCCTTTTCCACTCGCAGTCTGGAAGTCTGGCACTTGCCCATAATGGAAATTTGGTTAATGCGACAGCGTTAAGACGACAGCTTGAAGGGCAGGGAAGCATTTTTCAAACAAGCTCTGATACAGAGGTGCTTGCCCATTTAATTAGACGTGGCGGTAACGCACCGCTGGTAGAGCAGGTGCAAAATGCATTGACCATGCTGAAAGGGGCTTATGCTTTCTTAATTATGACAGAAACGCAGCTGATGATTGCTCTTGATCCGAATGGCATGCGTCCGCTCTCGATCGGCCGTTTAGGAGATGCATATGTAGTTGCATCCGAAACATGTGCCCTGGACGTAGTTGGCGCAAGCTTTGTTCGTGATGTCGAGGCAGGGGAATTGGTCATCATTGATGACACAGGAATCCACTCTGAAAGATACGCAATGCCTGCTAATCAAGCGATGTGTTCGATGGAATATGTTTATTTTTCCCGTCCAGATAGTGATATTCAAGGGATCAATGTTCATACAGCCCGTAAAAATTTAGGGAAAAAACTAGCGCTTGAGGCTCCAATTGAGGCAGATGTTGTTACAGGTGTTCCTGATTCAAGTATTTCTGCTGCAATCGGTTATGCTGAAGAGTCAGGGATTCCTTATGAGATGGGCTTGATTAAAAATAAATATGTCGGGCGGACATTTATTCAGCCTTCGCAGTCTTTGCGTGAGCAAGGGGTAAAGATGAAGCTCTCGGCTGTTCGCGGTGTAGTGGAAGGAAAAAGGGTAATCATGGTCGACGATTCGATTGTTAGAGGAACGACGAGTCGTAGAATTGTGACGATGCTGAAGGAAGCAGGTGCAACAGAAGTCCATGTTGTCATCAGTTCACCACCGATTAAAAACCCATGCTTTTATGGGATTGATACCTCGTCTAAAGAAGAGTTGATGGCGGCTAGTCATTCTGTTGAAGAAATGCGGGAAATCATCGGTGCAGATACGCTAACCTTTTTAAGTGTAGAAGGTTTATTAGAAGGGATTGGCAAGGTGAGCGCGGACGAAAATTGTGGGCAATGCCTCGCTTGCTTTACAGGCAAATATCCTACGGAGATTTATCCAAGTACAGCGAGAATGTATGAAAAGGTTTAAGTTAAAGTTTTTGAATTTGATTGTATATTAACTTTGTCTACTTTGACTAGCGGCACTAGATGCCGCTTTTCTATTCATCGGGATTGAGTTTTTCTAGGTTTCGGTTTTGGCAATAAAGATGGCACGATTTTTCACTTCTTTTTGCTACGTGCTAAGGGGTTTAGAGGCTGTTGCTTAACAATGGTTATTGTTATATGTCGATGTTGACTTTGTCTCATTTTTTAACCTCATTTGAAAAGCCTGTGAGACGAAGGTTTCCCGTGTTTGAACAGTCATTTTGCTTAACAAAGCCAACCCATTTAAAACGATCATATTTACGCAAATATGTCCGAAAAAATCATTAGGAGGTCTTAACATGGCCAATGCTTATAGGCAAGCAGGTGTTGATATAGAGGCCGGCTATGAGGCAGTCACAAGAATGAAGAAGCATGTGAACCGTACGATTCGCCCAGGAGTTATGGGAGGACTTGGCGGTTTTGGTGGAATGTTTGATTTATCTTCCTTAAATTTGAAAGAACCGGTTCTTGTATCAGGTACTGATGGTGTGGGCACAAAACTGATGCTCGCTTTTCTCATGGATAAGCACGATACGATCGGCATTGATGCAGTTGCTATGTGTGTCAATGATATTGTCGTTCAAGGGGCAGAGCCACTTTACTTTTTAGATTATATTGCTTGCGGAAAGGCTGCACCGGAGAAGATTGAAGCGATAGTTAAAGGGATTGCGGATGGCTGTGAGCAGGCAGGCTGTGCCCTTGTTGGGGGAGAGACTGCTGAAATGCCAGGAATGTATAGTGAGGACGAATATGACTTAGCTGGCTTTTCAGTTGGCGCTTGTGAGAAAAAGAATATAATTACCGGTGAGAATATTAAGCAAGGTGATGTTTTAATCGGTTTAGCTTCAAATGGAATCCATAGCAATGGTTACTCACTTGTTCGAAAAATTTTCCTAGAACAAGCGGGAATGTCACTAGAAGATGAGGTAGAGGATCTGGGCTGCACGCTTGGTGAGGAGCTCCTTCGACCAACAAGAATTTATGTGAAGCCCCTTTTAGAAGCGATGAAGAAATTTGAAATAAAAGGAGTTTCTCATATTACAGGTGGGGGATTTATCGAAAATATCCCGCGCATGCTACCGGATGGATTTGGAGCTGAACTTTTAGAAAGCAATTGGACTGTGCCAGCCATTTTTTTATTAATGGAAAAGCTCGGTAAAATAGAACGTCAAGAAATGTACAACATCTTTAATATGGGGACGGGAATGGTAATGGCAGTTAACAAAGACGATGCCAATGCAGTGATTCAATTGTTTACAGAACTCGGAGAAAAAGCATATGTAATGGGTGTTGTGACAGAGCAAGCAGGGGTATCGATTAAGGAATAGCGGAGGTTACCATGAAAAAGATTTCCATTTTTGTTTCCGGTAGCGGAAGCAATTTTCAAGCCATTGTTGAGGCTGTTAAAAAAGGTGAGCTCGAAGCTGATATTGCTTTGCTTGTTTGTGATAAGTTAGGGGCTTATGCGCTAGAACGAGCAAAGAATGAAGAAATTCCTTCTTTTGTTTTTAATGCGAAAGGGTATGACAGCAAGGAAGCGTATGAACTTGAGATTTTAAAAAATTTACAAAAGCATGAAGTGGACTTCATCGTGCTTGCAGGATACATGCGTTTGATTGGAAAGACCCTTTTGGATCAGTTTGAAGGAAGGATCATTAATATTCATCCATCCCTTCTTCCTGCTTTTCCAGGTAAGGATGCAATTGGTCAAGCATTAAGGGCGAAGGTAAAGGTGAGTGGTGTGACGGTTCATTTTGTTGATGCTGGAATGGATACAGGGCCGATAATTGCCCAAAAGGCGATCGAAATTAGTGAACAAGAAACAAAGGAAAGTCTTCAAACGAAGATTCATAAAGTGGAGCATGAGTTATACCCTAAAGTCATTCAACAACTGATTAAAAAAGGTATTACCACGAAAAAGTGACACTCTTTCGATTTATAGAGGAACGATCAGCATTTTTTTAGCAGTGTTGATTTTTGGTTTATTTTCTCTCAGATTCCATGATGCGATAGAAAAAACTATCGCTTCATGGAATCAGAGGACCTTTTTAGCATACACTAGCTTTTTATAAAACAAGCAGAAAATTTCAATAACTAGGAGGATTTTGTGATGAAGAAGAGAGCGCTCATAAGTGTATCGGATAAAGCAGGAATTACAGATTTTGCCAAGCGATTGCATGAATTGGATTTTGAAATAATTAGTACTGGTGGGACGAAAAAGGCTATTGCAGATGCTGGTATTCCTGTTATGAGTGTTAGTGAGGTGACAGGCTTCCCAGAAATTCTTGAAGGACGGGTTAAAACACTAAATCCAATGATTCACGGTGGATTGTTGGCAAAGTTCTCAGAGGCGAGTCATCAAGAACAGCTCTCCGAGCATCAAATCCAACCTATTCATGTTGTATGTGTGAATTTATATCCGTTTCAACAAACAATTGCTAAGCCAGATGTAACGGTTGAAGCGGCAATTGAAAACATTGATATTGGGGGACCAACGATGCTGCGAGCATCCGCAAAAAATCATGAATATGTTACGGTCGTCGTGGACCCCTCTGATTACTCAACTGTAATTGAGGAGTTAAAAGCTTGTGGCGAAGTCCAAAACGAAACTCGCCGGAAGCTGGCTGCCAAGGTGTTTAGACATACGGCCGCTTACGATGCAATGATCGCTGAATACATGACAGAGCTTGTTCAGGAAGAAACACCTGAAAGCCTAACTGTGACATATGAATTGAAACAATCATTACGTTATGGAGAAAATCCACATCAAAAGGCTGCCTTTTATCGCAAACCTTTGGGCTCTGTGTTTTCGGTTGCCAATGCAACTCAATTACATGGTAAAGAGCTTTCTTACAATAATATTAATGATGCTGATGCCGCTTTACAGATCGTCAAAGAATTTACTGAACCAGCTGCAGTTGCGGTAAAACATATGAATCCTTGTGGTGTCGGGACAGGGAGCGATATCTTTTCTGCCTTTACAAAAGCATTCGCAGCAGATCCTGTGTCCATTTTTGGAGGAATCATCGCATTAAACCGTGAAGTGGATAAGGTGACAGCAGAAAAACTCCATGAAATCTTTTTAGAGATCATCATTGCTCCATCTTTCTCGGATGAAGCTATTGAAATTTTAACAAGTAAGAGAAACTTGCGTCTTTTAACGATTCCATTTGATAAAAAGGCGAAAGATGAAGTGAAATTGACTTCCATAGAAGGCGGATTACTTGTCCAAGAACAGGATCGGTTTGGTTTAAAGGATGCAACAGTAACCGTTCCTACGAAACGCAAACCAACCGATGAGGAAATGAAGGCATTGGAACTCGGTTGGAAAATTGTTAAGCATGTAAAATCAAATGCGATTGTGGTAAATAATCGCGATATGACATTAGGGATTGGCGCAGGACAGATGAACCGAGTTGGTGCAGCAAAAATTGCACTTGAGCAAGCAGGTGCAAAAGCTGATGGAGCGGTCCTTGCTTCAGATGCCTTTTTCCCGATGGATGATACAGTTGAAGCGGCAGCAAAAGCCGGAATTAAAGCAATTATTCAGCCTGGTGGCTCCGTCCGTGATGAGGATTCAATCAAAAAGGCAGATGAGTTTGGAATTGCTATGGTCTTTACGGGCGTTAGACATTTTAAACATTAATGAAGCATTTTTAAACAAGGGACTAGAGCGGCGGCAAAACGAAGCTTTTGCCTACATCATACTCACGATAAGATCAGGAGTAAATAAAAAGCGGAGGTTGACGGAATGAAGGTGTTGGTTATTGGCCGTGGTGGCCGTGAACATGCGATTTGCCAAAAGGTGAGCGAAAGCCCGCAAGTTGAAAAAGTATTTGCTGCACCAGGAAATGATGGAATGGTGGACATAGCTGAGCTTGTGGATATCGCTGAAACTGAACTAGAAAAGCTCGTTCAATTTGCTAAATCAGAAGAAATCGGCCTTTCGATCATTGGCCCTGAAGTCCCCTTGCTGGCAGGGCTTGCTGATAAATTCCGGGAAGCAGGGCTTACGGTATTTGGACCAAATCAGAAGGCTGCTGAAATCGAAGGAAGTAAATCCTTTGCTAAAGACTTAATGAAAAAGTATGCTATTCCAACAGCAGAATACGAAGTTTTTAGCGACTATGAAACTGCTCGACAATATGTCGAAGAGAAAGGCGCCCCAATTGTGATTAAAGCTGATGGACTTGCTGCAGGCAAGGGTGTAACAGTAGCTATGACGCTTGAAGAGGCCCTTGATAGCTTAAAAGAAATGCTTCAAGATTCAAAGTTTGGTGAGGCTTCTTCCACTGTCGTTGTAGAGGAGTTTCTTGCTGGAGAAGAATTTTCACTTATGGCTTTTGTTAACGGAGAAAATGTTGTTCCACTAGAGATCGCTCAAGATCACAAAAGGGCGTTTGAAGGCGATAAAGGACCAAACACAGGAGGAATGGGAGCATATTCACCTGTGCCGCAAATTGGTGAGGAGGATATTCGCTTAGCTGTAGAAACGATTGTTAAACCAGCGGCAAAAGCACTTGTCCAAGAAGAACGCAGCTTCTGTGGGATCTTATATGCTGGATTGATTCAAACGGAAAAAGGGCCAAAAGTGATTGAATTTAACGCAAGATTTGGTGATCCTGAAACGCAGGTTGTCCTCCCGCGCATGCAATCTGATTTAGTTCAAGTCATGCTGGACCTGATCAATGGTAAAACACCAAAAATTGAATGGGATCCTCAATCGATGATCGGTGTGGTTGTTGCTTCAAAAGGGTACCCAGAAGCTTATAGAAAGGGTGCAGAGCTAGAGGGGTTAGATAAGATTGATGGATTTGTGTTCCACGCTGGAACGGAAAAAGGTGAATCAGGCTCATTCTTGACAAATGGTGGCCGTGTTTTACTTGTAGGGGCTAAATCAAATACATTAGTAGAAGCGCAGAAGTTAGTGTATCAAGAGCTAACGAAGCTTAACTGTGAAGGTGTTTTTTACCGCAACGATATCGGTCATAAAGCTATCGCACATGTTTCCCTTTAGATTTCTTAATAAAGGCATAACATAAAGCGACAATGCTACCAATTAAAATAACTATTAAGAAAGACATGTCGGTAATGTATTCCCAAAACATAAGATCAGTACAACTCCTTTATTTATGCTTTTATTTTCATCGGTGCTTTCCCCCTAGTGAGGAAAGCACCGTAAAATTTTTAAGATGGATTAGAAGGGACGATCGTTTCTTGTAAGGAATCTTCTTCGTTTTGCTTTTGGGGATTTTTTTTCATGCCCTCTTCAATGAGTGACGTGACAGGACAATAACGGACAATTCCTTCGCCAACTTTCATAGCTCCAAGGATAGCTGTTATTAAGAATGCATTCTTCCAAGGTTTTTTAACCATTTTCGCGGTGCTCCAAGCTAAAATCGTTAGTCCGCAAGTTATACGGATCAGAGCATTGACAATTCCGATATTTTGTTTAATTTGCATAATCATGTCTCCTTCACAATTTCTTAACATAATTTTTTAAGTCTTTAATGTGTTAAACAACAAAATATGGTAGTATATATAAAAATGATGGAAAGTTTAGTAACTTGCTTTCATATCATTTTATGATCGGGTAATTCAAGTGAATTGATTTCATCATGTACCATCGCTAATTAAAAAACGAACCATATCACGTTTAAACATCATTTATATCCGTGTTTATTCCTTAAAATAATGTAAAAGTCAAATGAACGTTCGTTTTTTAACTTGAAGTGTGCAATGATGAAATGGACTAAAGTGAAAGAATATAAATAATAAGCCAATGTATATACATCATTGAAATTTCAAAGGGGAGGGAACATTGTGCTAGAACAAAGATATCGTTGGAAAAATAAACATATTCGTGAACATGTTTCAGTTATTGATGGAAAACTATCACCGACCATATTATTGCAAAATGCTCGTTATTTAAACCAAGTGTTGCGCAAGTGGATCACAGCAAATATTTGGATTTACGAGGATCGCATTGTGTATGTAGGTGAAAAATTGCCTGAAAATACAGGTAACTGTGAGATTATTGATTGCAAAGGACAGCTTCTTGTTCCGGGTTATATTGAACCTCATGCTCACCCATTTCATTTATATAATCCCCATTCGTTGGCTCGTTATGCATCCCAGTTTGGAACAACTACCTTAATTAATGACAATATGGCGCTTGTTTTGCAGTTAGACAAAAAGAAAGCGTTTTCTTTAATGAGGGAACTCCGTAACATTCCAACAACGATGTATTGGTGGTGCCGTTTCGATTCACAAACAGAGATTTTGGATGAAGTGGACACTTTTTCCCATGCAAATGTAAAGTCATGGTTAGAGCATGACGCCGTTTTACAAGGGGGAGAGTTAACAGGGTGGCCTAAGCTTGTAGATGGCGATGACTTAATGCTTCATTGGATTCAAGAAACGAAAAGGATGAGAAAGAAAATCGAGGGACATTTTCCAGGTGCATCGGAAAAAACATTAGCGAAAATGACGTTATTTGGTGCTGATTGTGATCATGAGGCAATCTCAGGTAAAGAGGTCTACGATCGACTGATGCAAGGTTATATGGTCTCGTTGAGACATTCATCGATTCGACCTGATTTGCCGGTTCTTCTCGACGAAATCCATGAGCTAGGAATTGAACATTATGATCATTTTATTTTCAATACAGATGGCTCTTCGGCATCCTTTTATGAACAAGGGATTATCGACAATATGATTCGAATCGCTATTGAAAAAGGGGTTCCGGTCATTGACGCTTATAATATGGCAACCATTAACGTAGCCCGCTATTATAACCTCGAATACCTCCATGGAAATATTGCAACGGGTAGAGTTGCCAATATTAATTTTCTCAGTGATGAGAAAAACCCGACACCAGTTTCTGTGCTGGCAAAAGGAAAATGGGTGAAACGAGATGGAAGGAATGTCGATGTATATGAGGAGGTAAATTGGGAAACACATGGACTTGAACCATTAAAAATTGATTGGGGTTTAACGAATGACGATATGCAATTCTCGATGCCTTTTGGAATTCAAATGGAGAGTTCGGTTATTACAAAGCCCTATTCGATTTCAATCGATGTGAATCATGAGGAGCTTCCAAATACACATGATGAATGTTTCTTCATGTTAATTGATAAAGAAGGAAATTGGAGAACGAATACAGTGCTGAAAGGATTTGCCAACAATCTTCCAGGGCTGGCAAGCTCTTTCACTAATACTGGCGATATTGTTTTAATTGGAAAGAATAAAAATGAGATGATGAGAGCTTTTAGACGTCTAAAAGAAATTGGTGGCGGCATTGTTTTTAGTGAGAATGAGGAAATCGTTCTTGAAATACCGCTTCCTTTAAATGGAGTTATGTCGGATAAGAAGGTTGAAGAGTTGATTAATGATGAGAAAAAACTATCTGCTTATTTAGTAGAGAGAGGTTATCGATTCAATGATCCGGTTTATTCTCTCTTGTTTTTTACCTCAACGCATCTGCCTTATATTCGTGTAACTCAGCAAGGAATGTATGACGTCATGAACAAAATGGTACTCTTTCCAACGATAATGCGTTAAAATATAAAAGAGTATATGTGCAGGATGTAAGGGGTGCAGAATGAAAAGTAAATGGATCTTTACTACGGCAACAGTATTCTTCTTACTAGCTGGCTGTAGTGGAAATGAAGAAGTGGTACAAGAACATCAAGAAAAGCCCATAAATGAACAAGTTAATAAAGATGAGTTTGCTTATCAATATCCTTTAACAGGAGTAGGTGTGAAAGAAGAGTCCACAAGCCGTGCATACGGTGTCATGATCAATAACGATCCTAAGGCAAGACCGCAATCAGGCTTGCATAAAGCAGATCTTGTTTATGAATTATTGGCAGAGGGAAATGTTACGCGTTTTCTAGCCATTTTCCAAAGCGAGGAAGCTGAGCGGATCGGACCTGTGAGAAGCGCACGCGACTACTATATTGATTTAGCGAAAGGGTATGATGCCTTATACGTTGCTCATGGCTATAGTCCGGAAGCAAGGGCAATGTTAAGCAGTGGCTATATCGATAATATCAATGGAATGCAGCATGATGGTACTTTATTTAAAAGAGATAGCAGTCGAGTTGCTCCCCATAATTCATACATTACGACTGAGGATATTTTAAAAGGTGCAGATGATGCTGGCTATAATATGGAGCAAGCACCTTCCTCATTGTCCTTTTTATCTGAGGATGAAGTAGAGGCGTTAAATGGAACGAAAGCCCATTCTGTTCAAGTGTCTTATTTTTCAAGTGATTTATTTAAAGTGACTTATGAGTATGACGAGAAGACGAAAAAGTATGAGCGCTATAGCAATGGTGAATTAACAGCAGATTTAGATTCCAGAGAACCTGTTTTGTTAGACAATATATTGGTTATCGAAGCAGACCATAAGATCATTGACGACTATGGACGACGCGAGATTGATTTAGCATCGGGCGGTAAAGCGTACTTGCTGCAAAGAGGGCAATGGCGTGAATTGGAATGGAGAAATGTCGCTGGACGCATTCTTCCCTATGATGAAAATGGGAGAGAGGTTGGATTTGTTCCAGGGAAAACGTGGATTAATGTTGTTCCATCTGACAAAGGAATTGAGAATGTAGTTGTTTTTACGGAAGAATAAGTGAACGTTTCATTTAGAAGAGAAAACAGCTTAAAGGGGTAAATATATGCAAATTGAAAAACTTAGAGGAAAAGAACTGGATCAATTATTCAAAGCTGTCTTATCGCTGAAAGATTTAGAAGAATGCTATCGCTTTTTTGATGATCTTTGCACAGTCAATGAAATTCAGTCCTTAGCACAGCGCCTTGAGGTGGCAAGGATGCTTCGTGAAGGGAAAACCTATCACAAAATTGAAACTGAAACGGGTGCGAGCACAGCGACAATTTCTCGCGTAAAACGTTGCTTGAATTACGGTAATGACGCCTATGAACTAGCTCTTGAACGGATAAAAGAAGAAGAGTAACCAGATGAGAAGCCGAGGTGAAATGTAGAGAACCTCGGTTTTTTGTTTGCTGTTTTTTCTAATTAGCTTGTATAGTCGGACAAGGTGCGATGTGAACGACAATACCCGTGCAACGGTACAAGAAAGCTTGGTAATGAACGTTTTATGTCACCCGCTGATTGAGGCTCTGCACAATCGATAGAAAAAAGAGGAAGAAACGGTCGCTCAAAAAATGTATCACCAAAAACTAGCTTTTTTTTAGGACCTTGCTAGTCAATTAAAAACAAAATTGACCGTATAACAAAACCTGTTTTCATTTTTTATTCCTTTGAACAAATGCTATAATGATGGAATGGAATATGGCTTTATCCATTATAAAAACATTAATTTGCGGTGTATCTTCAATCTTTGAAATATACTCAATTGGAGGAAGTAGTAAGTGTACGATATTCGTGACTGGCGCCATGCGTTTAAGCTGGATCCTAATAAAGAAATTTCTGATCAAAACCTTGAAAAATTATGTGAATCGGGAACAGATGCGATCATCGTTGGCGGGACAGACGGTGTGACTCTTGAGAAAGTACTAGACTTGATGGCGAGAGTTCGAAGATACACAGTTCCTTGCGTTCTAGAGGTTTCTAATATTGAATCGATTACTCCAGGCTTTGACTTCTATTTTATTCCTTCTGTATTAAATAGCCCACATTCAAAATGGATAATTGAATTGCATCATGAGGCAGTAAAAGAATACGGAGAAATCATGAATTGGGATGAAATTCTTGTACAAGGATATTGTATTCTTAATGAAGAATGTAAGGTGGCAAAGCTGACAAAGGCAAAGACGAATTTAACGGGTGAGGATGTGGCTGCTTATGCAAGGATTGCAGAGAATATGCTGCATTTGCCGATTTTTTATTTAGAATACAGCGGTTCATATGGCGATGTACAAATCGTTCAAGAAGCAAAGGAAGTGCTTGATAACACCGTCCTTTTTTACGGTGGAGGAATCGGGGATTTAAGTCAGGCAAAAGAGATGGCGGCATATGCAGATGTGATCGTCGTCGGCAATGTTATTTATAGCGACTTAGAAAAAGCTCTTGAAACAGTGAAAATATAAATTGAAGGCTGAACGTAACTCTTATACAATAGAAAAAGAACATATGTTTGTGTGGTGGTGAAGGAATGCAATATTTAACAGATAAATTACTAAGTGGCTTAAACCCAGAGCAGCAAAGAGCCGTTAAAACGACAGAGGGCCCTTTACTACTTATGGCAGGTGCAGGTAGTGGTAAAACAAGAGTGTTGACCCATCGGATCGCTTATTTAATGGTTGAAAAACGCGTTAATCCCTATAACATTTTGGCCATTACCTTTACGAATAAAGCGGCACGAGAAATGAAGGAACGGATTTACAAGATGATGGGTGGAGCGGCGGATGAAATTTGGATTTCGACTTTCCATTCGATGTGTGTGAGGATACTGCGTCGTGATATTGATCGCATCGGCTATAATCGCAACTTTACGATTTTGGATTCAACCGATCAACAATCTGTTATTAAAGGAATTCTTAAAGAAAAAAACATTGATCCGAAGAAGTTTGACCCCCGTGCGATTTTAGGTGCCATTAGCAGTGCAAAAAACGAGCTGAAGGCACCTGAGGAATTCGGCAAAACTGCGGGTGGCTATTATGATCAAGTTGTGGCGGATGTGTACGAGCTTTATCAAAAAAGACTGCGCAAAAATCAAGCGCTTGACTTCGATGATTTGATTATGATTACGATTCAGCTTTTCCAACGGGTTCCAGAAGTTCTTGAATTTTATCAGCGTAAATTTCAATATATTCATGTCGATGAGTATCAAGATACAAACCGTGCTCAATATATGCTTGTGAAATTATTGGCAAGCCGCTTTCAAAATCTTTGTGTTGTCGGAGACTCGGATCAATCAATCTATCGTTGGAGGGGCGCTGACATCGCTAATATTCTTTCCTTTGAAAAGGATTACCCCCGCGCTAGTGTAATTTTGCTGGAGCAAAACTATCGCTCAACAAAGACGATTCTCAATGCAGCTAATGAAGTGATTAAAAACAATCTAAATCGTAAACCGAAAAACCTTTGGACGGAAAATATGGACGGCAATAAAATCTATTATTTTCGTGCGGACAGTGAGCAAACAGAAGCTCAGTTTGTGGCGGGGAAAATGAAAGAGCTAGTGGATAGCGGGAAACGGAAGTACTCGGACTTTGCGGTTCTTTACCGAACGAATGCCCAGTCTCGTGTGATGGAAGAAGTGCTGCTTAAATCAAACATCGGCTATGCTATTGTCGGCGGCATTAAGTTCTATGATCGGAAAGAAATTAAAGATATTTTAGCTTATTTAAGATTGATTGCTAATCCAGATGATGACATCAGCTTGCAGCGGGTTATTAATGTCCCGAAGCGAGGGATTGGCTCAAGCTCAATCGACAAAATCGCCAACTTTGCCAACCTCCATGATATTTCGATGTTTGATGCCCTCGATTCGATTGAACTTATTGGTCTAAGTCCGAAAATTACGAAGGCAGCAACAGAATTTCGTGAGCTTGTTAAAGGCTATACAAATATGCAAGAGTATCTATCAGTTACAGAATTGGTTGAAGAGGTCCTTGATAAAACAGGTTACCGTGAAATGTTAAAAGCGGAGAAATCGCTCGAATCGGAAAGCAGGCTAGAAAATATTGATGAATTTTTGTCTGTAACTAAGAGTTTTGAGGATGGAAGCGACGATAAAAGCCTTGTCGCCTTTTTAACGGATTTAGCTCTTGTGGCTGATATTGATCGGCTTGATGATGAGGGAGAAAAGACGGACCAAGTTGTGCTCATGACATTGCACTCAGCAAAAGGCTTAGAATTTCCAGTTGTCTTTTTAATGGGTTTAGAAGAAGGGGTATTTCCACACAGCCGTTCATTAATGGAAGAGGCGGAAATGGAAGAAGAGCGCCGTCTAGCCTATGTGGGAATTACTCGAGCTGAGGAAGAGCTTTATATTACGAATGCCCAAATGAGAACATTGTTTGGCCGCACGAACATGAATCCTCCTTCACGATTTATTAACGAAATTCCGGAAGAATTATTAGAAGGGGTCAAGCCGCAAGCAAGAGCATCATCTCCATTTGCTTCCGCTTCACGTCCAACGATGAGACCGGCAGTTAAACGTCCTATGCCAGCCTCTACGGGTGGAGAAGGATTAGGCTGGGCAGTTGGTGATAAAGCGCAGCATGGAAAGTGGGGAGTCGGTACGGTAGTTAGTGTCAAAGGAGAAGGCGAAAGCATGGAGCTTGATATTGCATTTCCAAGTCCAGTAGGGATCAAACGACTTCTCGCAAAATTTGCTCCAATTCAAAAAGTGTAAGTGAAAGGGTTGGGAAGATGGATCTTCAAACGGCAGAAAAAGAAGTAAAAGAACTTCATCAAAAATTAAATCAGTATAATTATGAATACCATGTATTAGATAAACCTTCCGTTCCAGATTCAGAATATGATCGATTGATGCAACTGTTAATTCAGATTGAAGAACGATTTCCGCAGCTAAAGACTTCTGATTCACCTACACAACGGGTAGGAGGGCAGGTTCTCGACCTGTTTGAAAAAGTTCAGCATGAAATTCCGATGCTAAGCCTCGGCAATGCCTTTAATGAGCAAGATTTACGCGATTTTGATCGCCGCGTAACCCAGGCTGTTGGCGAGGATCATTCCTATGTTTGTGAGCTAAAGATAGACGGTTTGGCCGTTTCATTGCGCTATGAAAATGGTTTGTTCGTCCGCGGAGCGACCCGTGGAGACGGGACAACAGGAGAAGACATAACGGCCAATTTACGTACGATTCGTTCGATTCCTTTGCGATTGCATGAGCCTGTGTCCATTGAGGTTCGCGGAGAAGTATTCATGCCGAAGCGTTCTTTTGAGGCTTTAAATAAGCTGAAAAAGGAGCGTGAAGAGGAGCCGTTTGCAAATCCGCGCAATGCAGCAGCAGGTTCTTTAAGGCAGTTAGATACAAAAATTGCCGCTTCGCGAAATTTAGATGTTTTTCTTTATAGTATCGCTAACACAGAAGCAGCAGGTGTGACGTCCCATAGTGGAGCGCTTGAACTTTTAGATCGATTAGGGTTTAAAACGAATAGGGAAAGAAAAATGTGCAAAACAATCGAGGAAGTGATTGAGTTTGTTGCAGGGTGGGCTGAAAAAAGACCGCATCTTCCTTATGAAATAGATGGGCTCGTCATTAAGGTCGATTCTTTAGACCAGCAAAGAATTCTAGGATTCACTGCCAAAAGTCCTCGCTGGGCGATTGCGTATAAATTCCCAGCAGAGGAAGTGGTGACGACCCTTAAAGATATTGAGTTAAGTGTGGGGCGAACGGGTGTCGTGACGCCAACGGCGATTTTAGAACCTGTTCGTGTTGCTGGAACAACGGTGCAACGGGCGTCTTTGCACAATGAAGACTTGATTCGGGAAAAAGATATTAAAATTGGCGATCAGGTAGTCATCAAAAAGGCAGGAGATATTATTCCTGAAGTTGTCAACGTCTTAGCAGACAGTCGGACAGGAAAAGAAGTCGATTTTCAAATGCCGACTCATTGTCCAGAGTGTGAAAGTGAGCTTGTACGACTTGAAGGAGAAGTAGCATTGCGCTGTATTAACCCGAAATGTCCAGCGCAAATTCGCGAGGGCTTGATTCATTTCGTATCCAGAGATGCTATGAATATCGATGGAATGGGTGAAAAAGTAATTGGTCAGCTTTTTTCTGCACAGTTGATTAAAGATGTAGCAGATATTTATAAGCTCACAAGAGATCAGCTTTTGGCGTTAGAAAGAATGGGTGAAAAGTCAGTGAGCAACCTGTTGCAAGCAATTGAGGCTTCTAAAAGCAACTCGCTTGAGAGACTGCTCTTTGGTTTAGGAATCAGACATGTAGGAGCAAAAGCAGCAAAGACATTGGCAATGGAGTTTAGTACGATCGATCATCTAGCGGAAGCAACCTCTGACCAACTAACGGCTATTAATGAAATTGGCGATAAAATGGCAGATTCGATTGTTTCTTATTTTGAGCTTGAAGAAGTAAAGGAACTGCTCGAAGAATTAAGGGCAATCGGAGTGAATACGGTATATAAGGGGCCAAGGCCTGTTTCGCTCGAAGAATCCACATCGTTTTTCGCAGGAAAAACAATTGTTTTGACAGGTAAGCTTGAACAGTTATCCCGCAATGAGGCGAAAGAGGAGATTGAAAAACTTGGTGGGAAGGTTTCTGGAAGTGTCAGCAAGAAAACAGATCTCGTTATTGCAGGAGAAGATGCTGGTTCCAAACTGACAAAGGCAGAGGAACTAGGGGTTGAAGTATGGAATGAGGAGAAATTAATAGAAGAATTGAAGAAGTCTTAAGGGTACTAGAGAAAAGATGGACTAACTACGTAATTAAGAGGTGAATGTACCGTGAGAAAGATCTCATTGGTCGTTTTAGCTTTTTTCCTTTTATTAACTGGCTGCGCTCCTAACTTTCAAAAAGAACAGGAGATTGTCCAGGAAAAGGATGATTCGAAAGAGAAAGCGATTATCCCAAAATACAAAATATCTGATCAATATTATCAAACCATTATACCATTTGTACCTTCGGAAGCCCGCGGTTTAACGGTTAGCAAATTAAATACAAGATATGATATTGATGAATTTGAAACAGGGTTGATGAGAATTGCCCAAAACGTCTTTAATCCCGATAAATTTATCTTTCAAGAAGGTCAATATTTGGACAGAAAAACGGTGGGTTTATGGCTGAACCGAAAATATACGGATGAGCAATTAGAGCAAGTGAAGATCAAACCAGAAGAAAATATCGGTCTTAACCCTGCAGATCCGGGCAAAGGCGATGTAAAAACAAGGAATAAAGAAAACCCCATTTATTTGGCTCATATTTTGGAGCATAATTATCTTGTGAGAGAAGGCGAAACGGCCCGTCTCGGAGGAGTTGTCATCGGCTTAGCGTTAAACTCCGTTCACTATTTTCAAGAAATCCAGTATGGGCCAACATTTGAAACAAAGATTGATCATGCCCAACTGGATAGAGAAGGGAAAAAAATTGCGCAAGAGGTTGTAACGCGTTTAAGACAAATTAAAGGGTTGGAAAAAGTACCGATCACCATAGCATTGTTTGAACAGGAAAGCAACTCATCTGTAGTACCAGGAAATTTCTTTGCTTATGCCAATGTATCAGAGGGCAGTTCCAAACTTGGTAGTTGGGAAAGTGTGAAGGAGGACTATGTTCTATTCCCATCAACAGATGCTCAAAATAATTATCGAGATGATTTAACGTCCTTTTTAAATTTCAAACAGGATGTGGAAAAATTCTTCCCAAACTTTAATGGCGTAATTGGAAAAGCCTTTTATAGCGATAATGAACTTCAGGATTTAAGCATCAGTATCCCCATTCAGTTTTATGGAAAAGCGGAGACGATCGGGTTTACTCAGTATGTGGCAGGCATACTATCGGATCATTTTCCAAACTATATTTCGGTTGAAGTGAACATCTCTTCTGTGAATGGACCGGAAGCATTAATCGTTCGCAAAGTCGATCAAAATGACCCATTTGTGCATATTTACAATTAAATAAATGAAAGCCTAAATTGTCGTGCGTCAATTTAGGCTTTTTTTACGTTCGATGCTGGAATTTTATGTTAGAATTAAAATAAAGATGTCATGCAAGCGATCGGAGGGACTAAATGAATAAGAAAAGATATCTCATATTATTGGCTGCAGGGATTTTAACGGGATTATTTCTCCTTCCAGTTCTTGTTCCTTATAGCTTTGCTGATCTATTTCTATTGATTTTTGGGGAACCGAATGGGTTCAATCGCATGATTGTATTGATCATTTGTCTAGTCATCATTTTTAGTGTGATTCGTGGAGTGTTTAGAGCATTTGTCCAAAAATAAAGGAGACTTCGTATATTCGCATAGCAGACCATTCGATTCGGCAATGGTCTGTTTTTCATACATATGCTTAAAAAGGAGAAATATAGCAATGGTCAAAGTTGATATGTTCACCATGTGTTTAGTGCAGGATGGGGATAAAGTGTTATTAATTAATAGACCGAGTGAGCGGGGATTTCCAGGATACATCGCAGCCGGTGGAAAAGTTGATTTTCCAGAAAGTTTGACAGAGGGGGCAATTCGTGAAGTTCGAGAGGAGACGGGATTAAAGGTTAATGAGCTAATCTATAAAGGATTGGCGGAGTTTGTTGATCCACAACAAAAATATCGCTATATGGTCTTTAATTACTTAGCGAAATCATTCGAAGGAGAGTTGCTGGAGCATCCGCCTGAGGGGGAACTGCACTGGGTGCCGATTAAGGACGCATTAAATTTACCGATGCAACCATGGTTTAGAAAAAGATTCCCGCTGTTCTTTGAAAAAGGGACATTTGAAATCTATGAAATTCATGAGCAAACAGCAGAAGGGAAAAGTAATGAAACCGTGAAAATTCTCCACGATTTCGCCTGAGTAAATGAAAATGAGTGATTATTGAACACAAGCAGTGTAATTAAGGAATTGTACAAACGTTTGATTGGACAAAAGACTAAACGATTACGAGAAGAAACCGGCAATAGAGGACTGTTCTTCAAGCAAGAGGCTCCAATAACTATTCTGCTGATATGGCAAAAGGAGTAGAGCGAACAAACACATGAATGAGTTGAAGTCATTTTTGAGGGAAACTTCATTGGATAATTGGAAACTTTGACTGATTACAAACGTACTTGTATCTTGTAGGTTTATTGTCTGTACTATTTGGGTATCTTCAATGCTTGGAAGTGAGGAATCTAGCGGATGAAGAGACTAGCCATGCTGTTAGGAAGCGATCAAATTTGGAGCCGGAAGGATTGAACCAGTTAAAAGTATGGATTCTGGTTACGAAGAAGGTTATTTTGAGCAAAACCAACGGAGAGAAGCAACTTAACAACAGTGAATAACGTATGAAAAGGGGCAAATCATCTATGGGAGAAAATAAAGTAGAAACATCAGGTTGGAATAAAAGTGGAAAGATATTTTTCTTTATTACCTCTGTTTTATTTATGATAATGGGGTATTTTGCAACCGAAAATGGTGAGTTGATTGAGAAAGGAAATTCTCTTTGGCTTCTGTTTATCATGCTTGTTTCCAACGTTATACTCATCATCCAAAATTATCGCAAAAAGCAATTATACTATTTATTTGGTGCGCTCCTCGTTTGTGCAGGGCTTATCTTATTTCTTATCGTTCCTGAGATCATTGGGTTAACAAAATCTCTCTGAAAAAATTACCTTTTTTTCATAAAATGTCCTCTCAATGCGCATATTGATAGTGTTAACTATTAATGAAAAGAGAGGTAGACCTATGGATAAAAAGGAAAATGAATACTTTGGAACAAATGTGGAAGGCTCAGAGGAAGTGTTGAAAAACAAGACAGGTGAGAATGAGACAGAGGATACATTAACCAACCGTCAAGGCCACCCTGTCACGGATAATCAAAATGTTAGAACGGTCGGTAATCGTGGACCGACGACGCTTGAGAATTATGATTTTCTGGAAAAGATCAGCCATTTTGACAGAGAGCGTATTCCAGAGCGGGTCGTCCATGCACGAGGAGCAGGAGCACACGGGTATTTTGAAGCCTATGGAACGGTCGGGGATGAACCAATCTCAAAGTATACAAGGGCAAAGCTTTTTCAGGAAAAGGGGAAAAAGACGCCTGTATTTGTTCGCTTTTCTACTGTCAATCATGGTAAACACTCGCCTGAAACTTTAAGAGATCCGCGCGGGTTTGCTGTCAAATTTTATACAGAGGATGGAAATTGGGATTTAGTTGGTAATAACCTAAAAATCTTCTTTATTCGTGATCCGTTAAAATTTCCAGACTTAGTCCATGCATTTCAACCAGATCCTGTAACGAATATTCAAGACGGGGAAAGAATTTTTGATTTTATTTCGCAATCTCCAGAAGCAATGCATATGATTACGTTTTTATTTTCTCCATGGGGAATACCAGCTAACTATCGTCAAATGCAGGGCTCAGGAGTTCATGCTTATCGTTGGGTCAACGATGAGGGCAAAGCAGTGCTAGTCAAGTATCATTTCGAGCCTTTGCAAGGGATTAAAAATTTAACCCAAGCAGAAGCGGAAGAAATTCAGGGGAAAAATTTCAATCATGCTACACAGGACTTGTATGAAGCCATTGAAAAAGGAGAATATCCTGAGTGGGAGATGTATGTACAAATTATCTCAGATGATGAGCATCCCGAATGGGACTTTGATCCACTTGATCCAACGAAACTTTGGTATAAGGATGATGTACCATGGAGAAAGGTCGGGAAGTTAGTTTTAAACAAAAACCCGCAAAACTTTCATGCGGAAGTTGAACAAGTTGCATTCGGAACAGGGGTTTTAGTAGACGGACTAGACTTCTCTGATGATAAATTACTTCAAGGGAGAACATTCGCCTATTCGGATACGCAGCGTTATCGGGTTGGAGCTAATTATTTACAACTGCCTATCAATGCTCCGAAGAAGCATGTAGCAACAAATCAAAGAGGAGGTCAAATGGAATACCGAGTGGACCAAGGTACCCATCAAAATCCTCATGTCAATTATGAACCTTCGATTATCGGTGGATTAAAAGAAGCGAAGCAGGTAGGCAAGGAGTACACACCACACGTCGAGGGTGAAGTAAAACGAGAGGCGATCGAGCGTCAGAATAACTATGGTCAAGCGGGTGAAACATATCGTAGATTTAATGAGTGGGAGCGTAATGAATTAATTAATAATCTTGTTAATACCCTACACTCCTGCCGGAAGGAAATACAGGATGCAATGGTCGAACATTTAACAAAGTGTGACCCAGATTATGGTAAGCGAGTTGCGGAAGGATTGAAGATGATGCAAGTGGATGCTGGTCATGGACCAATCGGCACTACAAAAACGGAGGAAGCGGTGCAACAGGCGGAACAAATGGGACACCCTTCAGACCCATATTGACCAAGCCAAGGCCTCAATTGAGGCCTTGGCTAATAATCTTAAAATAAAGACTATTCTAAGATTATTGAACGATATAAGTAAAACTGATAGAATGTGAGTGGATACTAGGTTAGTCAATTTCATAAAGGCTTATTTTAAAAATACGAACTATTGTGTCTCTTTATGAAAAAGTTCGTTTTTCTTTAAGTCATTTGTGGAATTTTCTTACATAATCAGTGCTAAGGAGGCGGTTTGATTGGTACAGGCATATAAGCATGAGCCATTTACAGATTTTTCAGTAGAAAAGGAACGTGAAGGCTATTTACAAGCTTTAAAAACAGTTGAAGGGTATTTAGGAAAGGATTATGACCTCGTCATAGGTGGTGAGCGCATTGCCACTGAGGATAAAATTGTTTCTATTAATCCAGCGAACAAGACTGAAGTCATTGGGCGTGTTTCGAAGGCTAATAAGGATCTTGCTGAGCAAGCGATGCAGGCAGCTGTAAAAGCGTTTAAAACATGGAAAAAAGCAAAGCCTGAAATGCGTGCAGATGTGTTATTTAAAGCAGCTGCGATCATTCGTCGACGCAAGCATGAATTTTCAGCTTTATTAACAAAAGAAGCTGGAAAACCGTGGAGAGAAGCTGATGCTGATACAGCAGAAGCGATTGATTTCTTAGAGTTTTACGCTCGTCAAATGTTAAAACTAAAAAACGGTGTTCCAGTACAAAGCCGTCCAAATGAATATAACCGTTATGATTACATTCCACTTGGTGTAGGTGTTATTATTTCACCATGGAATTTCCCGTTAGCCATTATGGCTGGAACGACAGTTGCCGCGATCGTTTCAGGAAATACTGTTCTATTAAAACCAGCTTCTACAACACCAGTTGTTGCAGCTAAATTCGTAGAAGTGATGGAAGAAGCAGGGCTACCTGCAGGGGTATTGAATTTCGTCCCAGGAAGTGGGGCAGAGGTTGGCGATTATTTAGTTGACCATAAGGATACTCGTTTCATCAGCTTTACCGGTTCTCGTGATGTCGGCCTACGAATCTATGAAAGAGCGTCAAAATTGAATGAAGGTCAAATTTGGCTTAAGCGAGTAATTGCTGAAATGGGTGGAAAAGACACCATTGTCGTGGATAAGGAAGCTGATTTAGAGCTTGCTGCTCAATCGATTGTTGCATCTGCCTTCGGTTTTTCTGGACAAAAATGTTCAGCTTGCTCACGTGCAGTAGTCGTAGAGGATGTGTACGATCAAGTACTAAATCGTGTTGTCGAATTAACAAACCAACTGACTCAAGGAAACCCGGAAGATCAAAATAATTATATGGGTCCAGTTATTGATCAAGCAGCTTTTGATAAAATTATGAGTTATATCGAAATTGGAAAAGAGGAAGGTCGCTTAATGGCTGGAGGAGAAGGCGATAGCTCTACAGGCTTCTTCATTAAGCCTACTGTCTTTGCAGATCTTTCACCAACAGCAAGATTGATGCAGGAAGAAATTTTTGGCCCAGTTGTCGGCTTCACAAAAGCAAAAGACTTTGATGAAGCATTAGAAATTGCCAACAATACTGAATATGGTTTAACCGGTGCTGTTATTACAACAAATCGTGAACATATGGAACAAGCGCGTGAAGACTTCCATGTTGGAAACTTATACTTCAACCGCGGATGTACGGGAGCAATTGTTGGTTACCAACCATTTGGTGGCTTCAACATGTCTGGAACAGACTCTAAAGCTGGCGGCCCAGATTACCTACTTCTTCACTTACAAGCTAAGACAACATCTGAAATGTATTAATAAAATCAAGTTAGTTAAACCGCATTCCGAAGTACACGGAATGCGGTTTTTTAGTTTATAATGAAGCCGCAAAAAAATTTAAGTGCATACTATTGCCGCGGCGATTGGATTCCGGAAAAATGATAAGTAATTCCGGAAATTCCTGTGTAATCTGGAAAAATGAGTAACAATTCCGAAAATTTCCGTGTAATTCCGGAAAAACAATCATAATTCCGAAAACGTGCTACTGGTCTTTGCAGGCCCCGTTTTTTATTATTCTTTCAACTTCGTTTTAAACCTTTCAAACTGTTGCTGAACTTTTTTATCTGGTGTTTTATCTAGCAGACTTCCAACGACAATCGCACTCCAGGCAAATAAGAAGCCTGGTGCTAACTCATATAAGTCAAATATGCCACCAGAAATGCTTGCCCAAATAATGACGGTCAGTGCCCCAACTATAATTCCAGCGAGCGCACCATTTCGAGTCATTCGCTTCCAATATAAGCTTAAAATAATGACCGGACCAAATGAAGCGCCGAAGCCAGCCCAAGCATAGCTGACTAGCTCTAATACCTTACTGTTTGGATCATACCCGAGGAGAATGGCAATGACGGCAATTCCTAAAACAGCAATTCTGCCAACAATCATTTCTTCCTTTTTGGAAGCGTTTCTTCGAAAAATAGATTTATAGAAATCTTGTGCAAGTGCACTTGAAGAAACGAGTAACTGCGAATCAACTGTACTCATGATTGCTGAGAGAATGGCTGCCAGCAAGAATCCTGCTACGATGGGATTAAATAATACTTGTGAAAACATAATAAAAACAGTTTCTGCATTTTCAAGTGGTGAATCAGCAAAGTAAGCAATCCCAGCAAGACCGACAAATAATGCTCCAAAAAGAGAAAGAATCATCCAGACCATTCCGATTAGCCGTGCTTTCGGGATTTCTTTTGTTGACTTAATTCCCATAAAGCGAACGACAATATGAGGCTGCCCAAAATAACCTAATCCCCAGGCCAATAATGAAATTATTCCTATTGCAGTAGCACCGCTGTACACATTGAGATATGAGGGGTCAATATTTCTAATTTGCTGGACTGTTTCATGCCAACCACCAAGTTCATAAATTGCCACGCCAGGAATAATGATAAGAGCTAAGAACATTAGTATTCCTTGAATAAAATCAGTCCAGCTCGCAGCTAAGAACCCGCCGAAAAAGGTGTATGAAACGATTACTGCTGCACCAACCCATAACGCGACAAAATAGTCCATTCCAAATGAATTTTCTAATAAAATGGCGCCACCAACAAGGCTGGAGGATGTGTAAAATGTGAAAAATACTAAAATAACGATTGCGGAAACAACGCGAAGTATTTTCGATGAATCATGGAATCGGTTTTCAAAGAAGTCTGGAACGGTAATTGAGTCATTTGCAACTTCCGTATATACTCTGAAACGTTTGGCGATAAACTGCCAATTTAAATAGGCTCCAATGGCGAGCCCGATAGGCAGCCAGATTTCACCAAGTCCACCTAAATAGACAGCCCCTGGCAATCCGAGCATGAGCCAACTGCTCATATCAGAAGCTCCAGCACTTAATGCCGCTACACCAGCTCCAAGCCTGCGTCCACCAAGTACATAATCTGTTAAATCACTTGTTTTACGTGCTGCAATAAATCCAATTAATAACATTCCTGTTAAATAAATAATGATTGAGACGAACGTGGGTAAGTTGATATCCATGCTGTTTTATCCTTCTCCTTTTTCTGTAAAAAATGTGATGATTGATAAGACGATTAACAGTGGCATAGGGACGAGTAACCACAATGCTGTAGCTGTTGAAAGGCCAAAAATCACTCTGCTTCACCTCCCTTTCTATACAAGGAAATGCAAGTTGCTCGTATAATAAAATGAACGAGTTTTCCTAACTCGATTTGAAACACCCTGTAGATCATAACATAGATAGAACGTTAGAATAGGATTAATATTCAGAAAAATTCAGGGATGTGAATAAAAATACGAAAAATATAATGATTAATTCACTATATTGCGATATAGATCATATCTATTCATCTAAATTCATAAAATTAATTTTGCTCATCTTTTCACAAAAATAACGAAATGAGGAAAGACAATTCCTCATCAAGTTAGTTTCTCATAATAATGAACACCATATAGACAACATAGGCTAAGGCCATAACCAACCCTTCGATTTTACCAATTCGATAATTGGAGCGTGAAAAGATGAAAAGAACAATTGTTAAGCCGATCATTAAGATAACGTCCGTAAACAGCTTTCCATCAACTGGAAGTGGGGAAATTGCAGATGATGCTCCAAGTACGAACAATATATTAAAGATGTTACTTCCGACAATATTGCCCAAGGCAATTTCACTAAGCTTTTTATATGCAGCAGTAACAGAGGTGATTAGTTCTGGTAAAGATGTCCCTATAGCAACAATGGTCAGACCGACTAATGTTTCACTCATTCCAAGCGAATAGGCAATGGTTGTACTGCTATCGACGACTAGATTACCGCCTAAAATAATTCCGATAAGTCCGCCAATTGTAAAGATAATGTTTTTACCCCAAGAGCCAGTCTTTTGGTTAGTTTCCTCCTGAAGTTCTTTTTCCCTACTATTAAGTGCAATCTCAATAACGTAGTACATGAAAATGGCAAAAAACAATAGCAGGATGAGTCCATCCCCGCGTGTAAGTGAATTCGCATTAAAAAATTGGAGAGAAATATCACTAATCATAATCAGCAAAGCAACACTTGCTAAAAGTGTGAATGGAATTTCTTTACGGATCGTATCGCTTTCGACCTTTAAAGGATTAAGGAATGCTGTGATTCCAATAACTAAAGTAATATTAAAAATATTGCTCCCGACAACATTTCCAAGGGTCACACCGGCATTTCCGTTAAGCGCCGCGGTAATACTGACAGCAGCTTCAGGTGAGCTCGTTCCAAAGGAAACGATCGTCAGGCCGATAATCATCGGTGGAATTTTGAGCAGGGCAGCGATATTAGAGGAGCCTTCAACAAAAAAATCAGCTCCTTTTATTAACAGGGCAAAGCCGATTATGAGCAAAATATAAGCCATTACCATCATCCTTTAATTGTCGTATATTTATGCTGTCTATTTTTTCCTATCCTAAAAATTATAATCCCTAAAGGGAACTTTCTCAATGTGATTTATATTCAATTTTTTTGTTTAAATTTTCAAAAAAAGGTTACATTTCGGTTAAGTGTGTTATATAATACAAAATGTAAAACACAATACTGTATTATAACAAAGTAAACCAAACGACAAAGGCAGATATTTTAATGTGAGAGGAGAATGGGAATGACTAACGAAAGAGCAGAACAATTACAAATGAGTTGGGAGCAAGATCAGCGATGGTTAGGCATCGAAAGACCTTATTCGGCAGAAGAGGTAATTAAACTAAGGGGTTCAATCGATATTGAACATACGCTTGCTCGCCGAGGAGCGGAGAAGCTGTGGAAGCTTGTAAATACAGAAGATTTTGTCAATGCTCTTGGTGCATTGACCGGGAATCAAGCGGTGCAGCAAGTAAAGGCTGGACTTAAAGCCATTTATTTAAGTGGCTGGCAAGTAGCAGCAGATGCCAATCTCTCAGGGCATATGTACCCTGATCAAAGCCTGTACCCGGCAAACAGTGTACCAAATGTGGTAAAACGGATTAATCAAGCGCTGCAGCGTGCTGACCAAATCCATTACTTAGAAGGTGATCATTCGATTGATTGGTTTGCTCCGATTGTAGCGGATGCTGAAGCAGGCTTCGGAGGACAACTCAATGTGTTCGAGCTTATGAAGGGAATGATTGAAGCGGGAGCAGCCGGCGTTCACTTTGAGGATCAACTTTCATCCGAGAAAAAATGTGGTCATCTAGGTGGGAAGGTCCTATTGCCAACACAAACGGCAGTTAGAAATCTTATTTCTGCACGTTTAGCGGCAGACGTAATGGGGGTTCCAACTGTGCTTGTGGCGAGAACGGATGCCAATGCAGCAGATTTAATCACAAGTGATATCGACCCTTATGATCGAGCGTTTATTACCGGAGAACGCACAGCGGAAGGATTTTTCCGTACAAAGGCAGGGTTAGAGCAGGCAATTGCGCGCGGACTTGCGTATGCACCGTATGCCGATCTAATTTGGTGTGAAACATCTGAACCAAATATCGACGAGGCACGCGCCTTTGCTGAAGCAATCCATAAAGAGTATCCGGGCAAGTTATTGGCCTACAACTGTTCACCATCCTTCAACTGGAAGGCGAAATTAAGTGATGAAGAAATCGCTAATTTCCAAATTGAACTAGGCAAGATGGGTTATAAGTTCCAGTTTGTTACATTAGCCGGTTTTCATGCTTTGAATCATAGTATGTTTAAGCTTGCCTTAGGCTATAAAGAGCGGGGAATGGCAGCATATTCAGAACTTCAGCAAGCAGAGTTTGCAAGTGAACACGATGGTTATACAGCCACTCGTCACCAACGGGAAGTTGGCACAGGCTACTTCGATCAAGTGTCGATGGTTGTCACGGGAGGAACCTCTTCAACAACCGCTTTAAAGGGTTCGACGGAAGAGGAACAGTTTACAGCAAGTAGTACAAAGTGATTGTAAAAGTAAAGCTGGTAACAACGTTGCTAATGTAGCCTTGTTGCCAGCTTTTTTACGAGCCTAAGCCTCATTATAGTGAGTGCTTTCAATAGCAACGATTCGATTTCTTATTGTTTTCTCCCTTTTCTTATGGAAAACAAGTGATGTGTCGCCATTATTCAAAAAATGCGGGTAAAGTATACAGCAAATCGATTTAAATCATTAACTTTGAGTAAAGAATGTACATAATTTGTTCTCAGGCGGAACTCTCTATGATAAACTCTTGTTGTCTGAATTTTGCGATTCATATGATGCGTGAATGAAGAACTTACGGGAGGGTTCTTAGTGAAATATGTACTTAATTTTCTACTTGCAGTGTTTTTGACAGGATGTTCTTATTTTATAGCAAGCCTCATTTTGCAAAAGGGCTTGCCGTTGTGGCAAGCATTAATTATTGGCTTCGCCGTTGTTTCTCTTGGTGCTTTAACGGAGGCGCTTTTGTAGCCCAATGTGGTTGATCGTCTTCATTCCATTTCCAGTCGGAATGTTTTTGCTTTATACATTCTTGGACGTACCCGTCTGGCAATGGTTTTTGACCTATTTATTGACGCTTGCTTTATACACGGCCCTACATATTCCAATGAGTTACTTCTTTAAGTTTCATTCATTAATTCCTGCGTGGAAGCTGTCTTGAAGAAGGAGTAAAGAAAAACAGATTTCATGTTTAAACATGTAACTGTGCCCAGGATAATATAAAAAAGAGTCTAAGTAACTGGAAGATGATTCCCATATTGAATAGGGAGTCATCTTTTTATTTTAGGCTTTGCTGTCCTCATGAGCCTTTCATGAGGACACGCTTTGCTCATTTTTGGTGTTCATTGTCCTCGTGAGCCCTTCATGAGGACACGCTTCACTCTTTTTTGGCGTTCTTTGTCCTCATGAGCCCTTCATGCGGAGTTAAACAGAATGATTGATGGCGTGTTTCGTGTGAACAAAATGTTACACGAAATACGCCATCAATCAAACCGACATATTAAAACTCTTTTCAGGTGGTAAGAAAATATTAAGCTTACTGAGGAAAGGGGGTAACAGGGCGCAGGCAAAGTACTCTTCTGCTGTTTTGATTTGAAAACAGTTCGTACAGGAGAGAGGGCCAAAAAGGAAGGTTGGCTGGTGCCAGAGGTTGTATTCCTTTTTTGTTATGATGAAATTGGGTACACTATAATTATTCAATCAATCGTTTGAACAATCATGAACATTGGCTCTTGATTATACATAGATCATAATAGCCTAAGGTAAGGAGGGGTTACAATGTCAGGTCCTAATTTGGATGATTATCTTCAGCAAGGGATTCATGGTCAAAAGGAAATTAATCCGGATGAAAGGAGAAAGTTCCTAGGGACACTTAGGGAAAGAATCGTTATTGCCCTCACTCAAGCGCAAGTACGGGAGGAAGCCATTTTTTCAGAAGTAGAAGCAGCGATAAAAACAAACCGTAATGCTACATTGTTGCTAAATGGCAATATTGATTATAGTCATTTATCCAAATACATGAAAATTTGTACTGATCATGATGTCAAATATACGATTGTGACAAACAAAGAACATAATTCAGATATTGGATTAGTCCTCGCTCATGACTATGCTATTGATAAGGAGGACATATACGTCTCGAAACCGAAGATCACATATGAAGAAAGCAATGAAAAGAAAGGTTTCTTTTCGAAATTCTTTAAGCGGCGCGGATGAATAGACTCTCTAAGACAAAGAAGCAAGCGGTAAAAGCGCTCGTATTCTTCCCTTGCCTTTTTGTTTCAAGGTTATTGAGAGGGATTTTTTAATAAGTCGCCAAAACTTTGCCAGTTTCCGAGCAATAAAGCCGTTGCAGCTATTGCTCGGAATTTGAGCCTATGCCTATAAAGTTTTGGCTTGGGTAAAAATGGCTTATTTCGTATGTACCTTGGATTCACACGTCTTTCAGTTAGGTGTGGAACTTTATCGCTTCATGGAATCAAAGCAAAAATGAGCAAATTATTGCTGAGATTTAGGTTTAAAAGTGCTAGGAAGGGTTAATATGCTTTTAATAACCTTCTTTATTTAGTAAGGGCTTCAGCTATATGAACGTTTTTATGAATATCCTCTGTACCGGCATCTAACGCTGTTTTGTAGTACGCACATTTATGTTCAATAACATTCATTGTTTTTTTCAGTTCCTCCATCTGTGCTTCAACACAGGTTTCCTTTCCATAAACATGTCATAACGTTTTTGCAAGGTTGAATCACCTTCTCCACACCAATCGATAAAATGCTTAATTTCCTTTATCGGCATCCCTGTTGACTTTAAACACTCAATAATTTTTAAAGCTTCTATATCAGACTGTTTAAATATGCGGGTGCCATTCGCTTTTCGTTCGACAAAAGGGAGCAAGCCTTCTTTATCATAATAACGCAGTGTATAAGTAGTGAGGTTCAACTCTTTTGCTACTTCGCTAATTGAATAAGTTTTCAATTATGTAACCTTCTTTCCTTACATCATATAGACTTTGAGTTAACTCTAATTACACCAGTTCAAATTTTCAAGAAATTTGATTATAAAAATTCAAGTTAAAAGCTTGACCTAGAGTTAACTATAACGATTAACATAATGGTGCAAGAGAAAACAAGGTAAACTCATTATCTTGAAATGCAGCTTTTTAAGGAGGAGTTATTAATGGTAATCGCAAAGGCAAGAGCTGTCGACGGGCCGGACAAACCGTTCCGCGCAGCTGAAATTAAACGACGTGATTTAGATTTGCATGATGTTTTAATTGAAATTAAATATGCCGGAATATGCCATTCTGACATCCATACGGCACATGGAGAATGGGGGCCTGTAAACTATCCGCTTGTACCTGGTCATGAGATAGCAGGGATTGTTGCCGATGTAGGAGCAAAAGTGACCAAATATAAAATCGGCGACCGTGTTGGGGTTGGATGTATGGTGGATTCTTGTGGCGAATGTGAAAACTGCCTTAAAGGTGAAGAACAGTATTGTCTGAAAGGAAATATTCAAACTTATGCGGGTATTGATAAGTATGGTGAACCTACACAAGGTGGCTATTCTACTCATGTTGTTGTACAAGAAAATTTTGTTCTCAAAATTCCCGATAATATTGAGCTTGATCAGGCAGCGCCATTACTTTGCGCAGGAATTACAACCTATTCGCCATTAAATCATTGGAAAGCTGCACAAGGAAAAAGAGTAGCGGTTGTTGGAATGGGTGGTCTTGGACATATGGCTGTGCAAATTGCGCATGCTATGGGGGCTGAGGTGACCGTATTGTCACAAACATTAAAGAAGAAGGAAGATGGTCTGCAATTGGGAGCAGACCATTATTATGCGACAAGCAATCCGGAAACGTTTGAGAAGTTGAATGGAACGTTCGATTTAATAATCAATACCGTCAGCGCAAAAATTAATTTAGATGCTTACTTGAGTTTGCTTACTCTCGATGGCACTTTAGTAAATGTCGGGGCACCAGCAGAGCCGTTGTCTTTAAATGTTTTTAATTTGATTGGTCATCGTCGTTCATTTGCAGGTTCGATGATTGGGGGTATCCGTGAGACTCAAGAAATGCTGGATTTCTGCGCTAAGCATAAAATCGTTCCAAAAATTGAAGTGATTTCGGCAGAACAGATCGATGAAGCTTACAAACGGGTGTTAGCTTCAGATGTGAAATATCGTTTTGTCATTGATGTTAGCACAATGTGAAAATAGTTAAATTCTGCTCTATTGGGATGTCCTTAAAAAAATTAATTTTTTAGGACATCCTTTTTTTGTCATTGTTGAGTATGAAAATAGGCAAAAATCTACTCTCTGTTGCTTTATAGCAGTAAATTTTGATATTATCAAGTTATTGTTGACTTACGAAAAATCAATGAATAATGAAGTTTTTTCACAATGAATGAGGAATGTGAAAAACGCTATAAAATATGGAGGTGACGACGATGTCAAGAATATCAGAGGAAGAAGTTCGACATGTAGCCCATTTAGCTAGATTAGCAGTAACAGATGAAGAAGTGCACCAATTTAAGAAAAGTCTTGATGAGATTATTACATACGCAGAGCTTTTAAATGAAGTAGATACAGAAAATGTGGAGCCCACTTCACATGTATTAGATATGAAAAATGTGATGAGAGAAGATATCCCTTCGAAGGGACTTCCACAAGAAGAAGTTCTCAAAAATGCACCTGAACATGAAAATGGACAAATCAAAGTGCCATCGATTATTGAATAAGGAGGGGAAAAGTCTTGAGTTTATTTGATCAGAAATTAAGTGTACTTCATGAACGATTACAGAAAAAAGAAATTTCTGTTTCCGACCTTGTTGATGAATCTTATCGAAGAATCGAACAAGTGGAGGATAAAGTGGGAGCATTTTTGACATTGGATGAAGAGAGAGCACGCTTAAAAGCACAAGAGCTTGATCAAAAATTAGGTACGGATGAAGCGAAAGGCCTCCTTTTTGGAATGCCAATCGGGATTAAGGATAATATTGTTACGCGTGATTTAAGGACAACTTGTGCGAGTAAGATTCTCGATAATTTTAATCCAATTTATGATGCTACAGTCGTACAAAAGCTGCAAGCGGCTGAATCTATTACAATTGGAAAGCTAAATATGGACGAGTTTGCGATGGGGTCATCAACAGAGAACTCAGGCTTCCAAAAAACAAAAAACCCGTGGGATCTTGAAACAGTGCCAGGTGGATCATCCGGTGGTTCGGCAGCTGCCGTTGCGGCTGGAGAAGTACCATTTTCATTGGGATCTGATACAGGCGGCTCGATTCGCCAGCCAGCTTCCTTTTGTGGTGTCGTAGGACTGAAACCAACCTATGGACGAGTGTCCCGTTTTGGTCTTGTTGCGTTTGCTTCATCATTAGATCAAATTGGACCGGTAACGAAAACGGTAGAGGACAATGCCTATCTGCTCCAAGCAATCGCGGGGATTGATCCGATGGATTCCACTTCTGTGAATGTCGATGTTCCTAATTTTGTGCAATCTTTAACAGGTGATGTAAAGGGGCTTAAAATAGCTGTACCAAAAGAGTATATTGGTGAAGGAGTAAAAGAAGAAGTTAAACAATCTGTGTTAGATGCTCTAAAAATACTTGAAAAATTAGGAGCAACATGGGAGGAAGTGTCGCTACCGCATTCTAAGTATGCGTTAGCAACCTATTATTTACTATCCTCATCAGAGGCGTCTGCAAACCTTGCTCGCTTCGATGGAGTGAGGTACGGATATCGTTCCCCAAATGCGGATACATTGATGAATTTATATAAAAATACGCGAGCAGAAGGCTTTGGGGATGAGGTTAAGAGACGGATTATGCTAGGAACCTTTGCTTTAAGCTCCGGTTATTATGACGCTTATTATAAAAAGGCACAAAAAGTGCGTACGCTTATTAAACAAGATTTTGAAAATATTTTTGAAAAATATGATGTTATTATTGGCCCAACAACGCCGACTCCTGCTTTCAAGATGGGGGAAAATACAGCTGATCCCATGACGATGTATCGAAATGATATTTTAACCATCCCAGTAAACCTTGCAGGCGTTCCAGGAATTTCTGTTCCATGTGGATTTAGCAATGGCCTTCCACTTGGATTGCAAATTATCGGAAAGCATTTTGATGAGCGCACTGTTTATCGGGTCGCACATGCATTTGAACAGGCAACAGATTTCCATAAACAAAAACCACAATTGTAAGGGGTGAGAATAAGTGAAATTCGAAACGGTGATCGGACTTGAAGTCCATGTTGAATTAAAAACAGAATCAAAAATCTTTTCCTCCAGTCCCAATCATTTTGGAGCAGCACCAAATACAAATACAAGCGTTATCGATTTAGGTTATCCAGGTGTACTACCGGTTTTAAATAAAAAGGTCGTTGATTATGGCATGAAGGCAGCAATGGCTCTTAATTGTGAAATTGCCACGGAGACAAAATTTGATCGTAAAAACTATTTTTATCCTGATAATCCGAAGGCGTACCAAATCTCTCAATTTGATAAGCCGATTGGTGAGCATGGCTGGATCGAGATTGAAGTGGATGGCTACAAAAAGAAAATCGGGATTACTCGCATTCATTTAGAAGAGGACGCAGGTAAGCTTAACCATGAGCAAGGTTATTCCCTCTGTGATTACAACAGGCAGGGGACGCCGTTAATTGAAATCGTATCAGAGCCAGATATCCGCACGCCAAATGAAGCCTATGCATATTTGGAAAAACTGAAATCGATAATTCAATACACAGGTGTATCTGATTGTAAAATGGAAGAGGGCTCATTACGCTGTGACGCGAACATCTCGATTCGACCAGTCGGCCAGGAAGAGTTCGGTACGAAAACGGAATTGAAAAACTTAAACTCATTTAACTTTGTCCGTAAAGGCCTGGAATACGAAGAAAAGCGTCAAGAGGAAGTCATTCTTGCAGGTGGCAAAATTGAACAAGAAACACGCCGCTTTGATGAAGCGACAGGAAAGACTGTGCTCATGCGCGTTAAAGAGGGCTCTGATGACTATCGTTACTTCCCGGAGCCTGATTTATTAGATTTGTATATTGATGAAGAATGGAAAGCAAGGGTTCGCGCAGAGATTCCTGAACTTCCGGATGCACGGAAAAAACGCTAT
Source organism: Robertmurraya sp. DFI.2.37 (assembly GCF_029211245.1). Classification (NCBI taxonomy): domain Bacteria; kingdom Bacillati; phylum Bacillota; class Bacilli; order Caryophanales; family Bacillaceae; genus Robertmurraya; species Robertmurraya sp. DFI.2.37. Next base: position 42,133 of record NZ_JARGEJ010000033.1, read on the forward strand.
GTAGAAGAATTAGGGCTACCGCCATATGATGCGGGTGTCCTTACAATGACAAAGGAAATGGCAGATCTGTTTGAAGCGACTGTCGCAGCCGGAGCTGATGCGAAACAGGCCTCGAACTGGTTGATGGGTGAGCTTTCAGCTTACTTGAATGCGGAACAAAAAGAATTAGCAGATATTGCCCTTACAGCGGAAGGGTTAGCGGGTATGATTCAGCTTATTGAGAACGGAACAATCTCCTCGAAGATTGCGAAAACGGTTTTCAAGGAATTGATCGAAAACGGCGGCGATCCTGAACAAATCGTTAAGGAAAAAGGACTTGTTCAAATTTCCGATGAGGGTGAGCTTCTAAAAGTCGTAACCGAAGTATTGGATAAGAATCCACAATCGATTGAAGATTTTAAAAATGGCAAGAACAAAGCAATTGGATTTCTTGTTGGCCAATTGATGAAAGCGACAAAAGGTCAAGCCAACCCGCAGATCGTTAATAAACTTTTACAACAGGAAATTCAAAAGCGTTAAATTATTAGTAAGTAGGGCTGGTAGGCTATAATAGGCTTACCAGCTTTTTATATGGAGGGAATTGAAATGACTTTACTTGAATGGTTTGATAAAGGGTTCACATATGATGAGTACAAAGAACAAATGAAGGTCAATCTTGCTGAAATGAATTTCGTTTACGAACAATTTGCCCTAAATGAGGCGGCTAGAGCGGAATTACAAGCGTTAAAAGACGTTGCTTCAAAAGCGATCGTCTTGACTGAGGATTGGTGCGGAGATGCATTAATGAACAATCCCATTTTAATGAAAATCGCTAAGGAGCTGGAAATAGAGGTTCACTTTTTGTTACGAGACAGCAATCTTGAACTGATGGATCAATATTTGACCAATGGAACAGCACGCTCAATCCCGATATTTATTTTTATTGATGATAAGGGTAATGAAAAGGCTGTTTGGGGCCCAAGAGCACCTGAAGCACAAAGCTTTGTCGACGATCTCCGCGAGAAATTGCCTTCTAAAGATGCAGTTGATTTCCAAGAAAGACAAAAAGAAATGTACAAGCAAATCAAACAAACCTACTTAGCAGATCAAGAGCTTTGGCACGCAGTAGCGACCAGCATGATTGAAAAACTGAAAAGCAACAGATAACAAAAATCCATAGAAGCAAGTTCGACGGATTATACGATCCGAGTAGTTAAAGTGAGCTTTTTTAAAAGGCCTATTCGTCTGGAACAAGCAAGAAATTGCGGTGATGAGTCCGAATCACAGGTTCATTTGAACGTAACGAGCATCAGCAATGGGTGAAAGTCCGAATCACAGGTCTATTAGACGTGCCCGAGCATCAATTAGCGGGATTAAGTTCGAATAGAAGACTGATTAGACCAGCCGGGCAGCAAACCATCGGGAATAAGTTCGAATCCAAGCTTGATTCGACTAAAACGAAGGAAACAAGTAAGCGTGACTCAGCAGGTGGTTCAGTTAAACAATGGTGTGAGCGCCATTTTCAAGCAATCTTCCCTTTAAGAGGAAGGGTACGTATATGAGCACCGTCAACATCCACATCAGTTATAATGACAATGAAAAGCCGATGAGATTTTACGACGCGTAAAATTCCACCGGCTTTGATTGTTTCGGCTTTATTTCTTTTTTCTCTGTTGCAACGCTGTTTATAAATTGACAATGTTCTTACAAGGAGTCTATTTCTTTATGCGATCGTCTTTAACCTTTTTGTCATTGATTTTTGGCTCTTTATGGGCGATGAAATTGCGAATGTTCGATCGGTGCAGGAAAAGCAAAAATATTATAAATAAGAAAAAGATAAGTTCATATCCCATTCCTGGTTGAAAGAAGGAATAGATCAATAGAGCAACACCAACGGATATTGAGCCAAGAAAAACATATTTTGTGATGAAGATGACTCCAAAAAAGGTGACATAGGCGATTAAGAGCATCCATGGATTGACGATAAGCAAGGCGCCAGCGGTAGTGGCAATCGCTTTCCCTCCTCGGAAGTGGGCGAAGATCGGAAAACAATGCCCGACGACAGCGATTAATCCAAGTGTAAGTGGCTCCATATCTAAATGAAATAGAAGCGGTAGTGCTGCGGCTAAAGCTCCTTTTCCAATATCGACAATTAAGACAATGAGGCCAGCTCGTTTTCCCAACACTCTAATCGTGTTTGTTGCTCCAGGATTATTGCTCCCATGCTCACGAATGTCTATTTTGAAAAACAGCTTTCCAACAATTAATGCTGTTGGAATCGAACCGATCAAATAGGCCGCAAGCAAGAAAATAACGTTCATAATACACCCCCAGTTTTATAGTTATAGTGTTTCCAATAATAATTGATAGCGTGCATTTCACGCTCTGTAGTTAAAATATAGGAGATGCCGATCGAAAAAGCACAGCATAAAAAGCTGTACATAAATCTTACCATATCTTGAGAGTCTTTTATGAGATAATTATTTCATTCTATATGGTTTAGAAAACGATGTTTGGCTCATTTTAACAACAATTCTATTTAATAAAGCCTTTTTAAAAATAGTGTAGGGGTTCTATCAACGGATGTCGTCTATTTGTTTAGAAGCTGCTCGAAAGGGGGAGAGAGAGATTGACGATCAGGTTCTAATTAAGAAAATATTAAGCGGCAATGATCATGCATTCAGGCTACTTGTTGAAAAGTACCGGACGGAGTTGTTTAAAACAGTTTATGCGGTGCTGCGGAATCAAAAGGATGCTGAAGATGCTACTCAAGAAGTGTTTATAAAGATCTACCATTCTCTCCCCCAATATGAGAATCAGGGCTTTAAAACATGGATGAAAAGAATTGCTGTCAATCATTCGATTGATCTAAAACGAAAAAAAGCAAGAAAGCCAGAAGAAATGGTCGAATCGCTTGAATATGACTCTCTCGCAACAACTCGTGATCGGATTGAGGAGGAAGTCATTCATAAGGAAAGACGAGAATTAGTACGAAAGAGGCTGGAAGAGCTTCCGGAAAACTATCGGGAAGTGATCTACGATTTTTATATCGCTGAAAAAAGCTATCAGCAAATGGCAGAAGAACAGCAAGTCCAAGTGAAGACGATTGAAACAAAGTTATATCGGGCACGTCTCTGGATGAAAAAGCATTGGAAGGAGGACGATTTTTCATGACCCATATTTCATATGATGAGTGGAAACGCTACGTGGAAAATGAATTAAATGAAAGAGACCGAGAAAGGTATGAAGATCATTTATACACCTGTGACCAATGTTTGGAGCTTTATCTTGAGGCAATAACAGAACTCGAACCGACACTACCTGTTTTATCGAATACGGATGATTTTACAAATGCTATTATGGCTCAAGTGATAGACTCAAAGGAAAAGGAGATTGATAAAAAAGTTCCTTTTTATCAAAAGACCTTATTCCATTATACAATTGCAGCTGCGATGACACTGTTATTCATGGCTTCAGGCATCTTTCAATCAATTACGAATTACGTTGATGCTGTAGAAGGTTCAGAGCTTAAGCAAAGTACGCCTTCTGTAACAGAAGAGCTTGTCAATAAAACCTTTGCGTGGATGGATCAACTGAAAAATAAGGGGGCGGACAATTAATGAAAAACCCAATTGTGGCGTTTTTACTATCTTTTTTTCCGGGTGGCGGTTTGCTGTACTTAAGGCAAACTCTTCGGGGATTAGCTTATATGTTTGGAGAATTTGCGTTAATTCTTTTGTTTATTGTCCTCATGTCAGCAACGGAAGATGGATTGGCGGTCATTATTTTTATCTTGGGCGTGATTCTCTATATAGTCAATATTATTGATACTGCCATAACGGCGCCGAAAACAGTTTATAAAGCCGGATTAATACAAGCAGACGCTCAGCAGCCATCCAAGGTGCAAACGAATGAACAGGAGCGATTTTTTACGATTGTCCTTTCTTTCATTCCAGGGGTTGGGCATTTTCAATTAGGATTGATGAATCGCGGTATGACGCTGTTAACGGCATTTTTAGGAACCATTATCATGGTGATTTTTGTGACGGTATTGTCGTCAAGAATGGAGTTTCTTCTTTTCTTAGCATTGCTCCCAGTTATTTGGGTGTACGGCTTTTTTGATACGATGCAGCAATTGAACAAAAAGCAATTAGGAGAAGAACTTGTCGATCGTTCAATTTTAGAAGATTTAGAAATGAAAAGAGATGTCGGGAAAAAGAGCAAATCAATTGCGACGTTCCTCTCCATTTTCCCGGGTGCGGGTCATTTATACCTTGGCTTACAAAAGCGCGGGATTCAGCTAATGGCAGCATTTCTTTTTTCCATTTATATTTTAGATGTTTTAAGATTAGGGATCTTCTTATTTCTCATCCCAATTATTTGGTTTTACAGTTTCTTTGACGGCTTACAAAAAGCTTCAAGATATGGTAGGGAAGAGTTGGAGGATGTTCCGATTATCTCCCATTTTATTAATCATCAAAAATGGGTTGGAATTGGACTCGTTTTATTAGGATTGTACTATTTAACGAGCAATATTGTACTGCCAGCTTTCTCTCCGATGATTAGTGAACTGATCAATATTGATGTACGTTATTGGTTCGATCGCTATTTTCAAACAGGCATTGTTTGCATTCTTATGATTGGTGGCGGAATTAAGTTATTGATGGGAAGTAAACGAAGGAAAGGAGGGAACGTAGAATGACGGAGGAGAAACAGATTAGAACATGGCGAGTTGGGACGATTTCAATGGGAGCTTCTCTACTTTTTCTCGGAATCTTTCTACTACTTTCACAGTTTTTCGATTTGAGTATGATGAGCATTATGATTTCGTGGTGGCCAATTATTCTCATTATTTTAGGGATTGAAATCCTTCTTTATCTTTTTGTTTCAAGAAAAGAAAAGCCATTTTTAAGATATGATTTCTTAAGCATTTTCTTTGTTGGAATGATAGGAACAATCGGAATTGCATTTGCGATTGTAAGTTCAATGGGGATTACGAATGCTGTCGGAGAATTGATGACCCGTGAGGAACGAACAGTAGAGCTTCCGCCATTTTCTCAAACGATTGATCAGAATATAAAAAGGATTGTGTTAAAGACGGAACATGAGATTGCTATAGAAGGAACGAATAGTCAAGAAATATCAATGTTTGGGACATATACAGCAACCTTTCCAACTGGAGAAAAGAAACTTCTATCGAAAGTGGAAGATTATATGTCCATCAACACAAAGGGGGATACATTATACCTCGAAATGAAAAATTTACCAAACGGAAATGGACCGTTTTACCACTACTATGGCAATATGGAAGCGACAATATTAGTGCCTAAGGATGTTAAATTTGAAATAACGGGGCAAAATAATCGTATCACTTTAAAACCGCGGGAGCTTAGCAATAATTGGTTAATCGAAAATGCCGGAGAGGTTTCACTGCTCATTCAGGAAAATAGCGATGTTGAAATCTCTGCCCAACAAGTTCAAGACTTACTCAGTGAGACTAGCGAGTGGACGGTAACTTCAAAACCGGAATTTGATGGCGATTTAAACCAAAATGGTAGGATGAAAATAGGCGCAGGTACACATAGTATTGATATAAAAAGAGCCTATCAGGTAAATGTGTCAACGGTGAGTCCTTAAAGTAGATATTCTCAGTTTAGGCTGGGAATTCTCTTTTTTATGAAGAAAGAAAAAGGTCTATAAGTGGAAGTCAGACTTCTTTTGCGATATGATAGGTATGGAATTATTTACTAATGTAAAAGCACTTGGAGCGATTTAAATATTATGTTTAGGATGGATAGATATGAAACGAGCAAGAGTTATTTATAATCCAACTTCAGGCCGTGAAGCATTCAAAAAGCATTTGCCTGAAGTTCTACAAAAACTAGAGAAGGCAGGTTATGAGACTTCATGTCATGCAACAACTGGTGCTGGTGATGCTACTACAGCAGCAAGAGTTGCGGTTGAGCGTAAGCATGATCTTGTTGTCGCGGTTGGAGGAGATGGGACGATCAACGAGGTCGTCAACGGTTTAGCTGAACAAAAATACATCCCGAAGCTTGGAATTATTCCTGCTGGCACAACGAACGACTTTGCCAGGGCATTGCATATTCCGCGAGATATTGATGCGGCAACAGAGATCATTGTTAAGGGTGACACAATCCCGGTTGATCTCGGTCGGATGAATGATAAATATTTTATCAATATAAGTGGCGGTGGTCGTATTACAGAGCTTACTTATGAGGTGCCAAGTAAGCTTAAGACGATGCTCGGACAACTAGCTTATTATTTGAAAGGGATTGAGATGCTCCCTTCCTTCAAAGCGACGGAAGTTCGAATCGAGTATGATGGAAAACTGTTCGAAGGAGAGGTCATGCTATTTTTAGTCGGCCTCACAAACTCAGTGGGTGGCTTCGAGAAGCTCGCACCGAATTCCTCGATTAATGATGGTTTATTTTCACTTCTCATTTTGAAAAAAACTAATCTAGCTGACTTTATCCGTGTCGCCACCCTTGCTCTTCGCGGTGAACATATTCATGATCCATCTGTTATTTATACACAGGCAAACCGCATTAAAGTCCATTCTGATGATAAAGTTCAACTGAACTTAGATGGGGAATTCGGAGGAATACTTCCGGCAGAATTCGTCAATTTATACCGTCACCTAGAGGTATTCGTTCCGATTGATCAAATACGGGATGAAGACCGGCCAGATTAGAAGGATTGCCAAATAAAACATTTGACAGTAAGAGAAAAAACGGTTCGTTTTTCTCTTGATGAGTCCTCTGAGGATGCGGTTGGTGAATGCTGCAATTTTCGAACTAAGACATGTCGTTTATTAATAACCCGCAGTAAAAATACATGGAAAAATTGATTGCCCTTGATGTGACAGAACACTTTCTATTTCGATTTTGTGTCGAGCTGTAGATGGTGGCTTTCTTCTCACATTCAAGGGCTTTTTTGCCCCCGCTTTTATTTCCTCAGAATTTCAATAAATCCCGCATCTAAATTCAATCAACCGGAAAATCCTCGCAATTCTATGCAAAGGTTGAACTTTTAAAGATGAACATTACTGTTTTCGGTTTTCAAAAGGTTTCTAGTGAAAAGGGATACTAAGGAATTGTCATGTAACTTAGTATATGTTAGGATATAATTATGTAACATAAGCGGAGGGCGATTCTGTGGAGTACGTCGAGCCAATCAGGGATATCGAAAAAATTAATGCGATTAAACGTATTTTAAAAAAGAGTTCTCAAAGGGATTTGCTATTGTTTATTTTTGGAATTAATACAGGAATAAGAGTAAGTGAACTGCTTTCATTAAGGATCACAGATGTATGGGATGGAGAGAAGGTTAAGGAGTTCCTTTATTTAAAGGATTCAAATGGAGAGGAAGAACGGGCGTTTTATCTCAACGATCGTGTAAAGTGGGCATTGAGTATTTACTTTAGCCAATATGATTTTAAAGAAACAGATTATTTATTTAAATCAAAGAAAAATGACAAGCCCATTTCTCGTCAGCAAGCGTATCGAATCATCAATGCCGCCGCAAAGGAAGTTGGAATTAAAGGGAAAATTGGGATGCATACCTTAAGAAAGACGTTCGGCTATCATGCTTATCGGAAAGGTATTGCCATATCGATTTTAATGAAAATTTACAGCCATCAATCTGCGTCAGAAACTTTAAGGTATTTGGGAATTGATAAAAATGAAAAAAGGCTGATAAAGGTAGATGTGAATTTATAAATGATTCATTTTTATAGAGGAAAGTCTCGCCATTTATAAAATCTAAGTCCCATTTTTTAAAAAGGTTCAACGTCAATTGTTGGGGTGAAGTAACTCTTACTTCGCCCTTACCCAATATGAACACCCACTTTTTTATACTTATGTGTTAATAAGATTTTAGCTCTAAAACGCTTAAAGCTTCGGAAGCCA
>NZ_JARGEJ010000330.1:0-389 GCF_029211245.1 Robertmurraya sp. DFI.2.37
ATAGTTTGAAATGGTGAAAACATTCGATACGGTTCCATATACGCGTCCATTCAAACCGCGATAGCTTCCGTTCTTGAAGAGATTGGAAAAGCTGTATCCTAAAGTGATGTTGTCACACTTCAAGAATGAGGCGTTACGCACCCAGTAGTCCGAAGCTTTGGCGGTAATTTCGTAAGTTTGCCAATTTCTGGCTACAGCGTCTACCGGACGGTTAGACAGGTAATTCAAAGAGTTGGACCATACTTCACCAGGATTCATGTTGCTCCATCCGGCGTTGATTCCATCATAAACATAGTTACCTAGACTGGCACGCAGTGAGAATCCGAAGTCCCAATTTTTGTATTCCAGGCGGGAGGAAAGCCCCATAGTTACGTCGGGAGCAGCATTTT
>NZ_JARGEJ010000331.1:0-388 GCF_029211245.1 Robertmurraya sp. DFI.2.37
CATGAACGATGAAGACACGGTTGAACTTAGAAAAGTGGTAGAGTCTTCATCGTTCATGACACGGTCGAGGGCATTGCCAATCGATTCTTTTCCAAGCGTCCACGCAATTCTCAAGATCATCAAGGCTACCACCAGTCCTGCGACTGGATCAGCATATTCAAGCCAACCAATTTGCAAAAAATCGCCAACTACGGCTGCTCCAATTCCCACTAAAGCTGCTAAAGACGAATAAACATCTGAACGATGTTCATAAGCATTTACAATGAGAGCGTCACTTTTTAATTGCTGGCCTAATCGAAATTTATAACGAAACATACACTCTTTTGTAATAATTGAAATTAACACTGCTACGATAGAGGCTCCTAATCCGATCGCTATCGTAGCAGTG
>NZ_JARGEJ010000332.1:0-388 GCF_029211245.1 Robertmurraya sp. DFI.2.37
CGCACGTGCGGTGTCTGCTCTGCTATCCGTTTCAAGATGTAAGGTACATGGTCGGTAGCGTACAGATGTGCAGCTAGTGCAATGATGTTTCCGCCCTTTCCCAAACCGAAGTCATACCATTGTTCGCGCTCGGTGTTTACCTTGAACGATGCTTCACTCTCTTCCCGAAACGGGGATTTGTACCAAAGGTTTATTCCTTGTTGTTTTACTGGTGAATAACCCAAGCTGTATAGATAGTCGGCTATTCGTATGCTTTTAGCTTCTTCTATTGTCATTTTCTTGCGGATTTGTTGGTGAATGAAAAAATGATGATTTGATGAATTTGGAATTTAACACACTGTTAAACAGCGTTATATCGGCTCATCTTTTTCTCATCAGATTGCTTGCC
>NZ_JARGEJ010000333.1:0-387 GCF_029211245.1 Robertmurraya sp. DFI.2.37
ATGATGTTTCACAACGCTATCAATTTTTTCATACACAACGCTCGTTGCTGCTATACTGGCATGCTCTGCCGCAATCAACGCCTGCTCTTTCTTTGTAAAAACCATGGCAATATTAAGCACTAGAATTAACATGATCCCCACAATCGCAAAACTGAAAATCGTTAAAATAACGCCACTGCCCCGTTCATTGTCAAGTACTTCTTCATTCAATTACCCTTCCTGAAGCAGAATGAGTCAGTTCCACGGACGCAACATTTCTCCACTCTTTTGGAACAAAAACAAGTCCATGTTTCAATTTTACTTCTGCGGTAAACTCTTTACCTGAATGTGGGGGAACATGAAACTATTCAAATGTCATAATATCACTGTGCCCAATTATATTCTCCG
>NZ_JARGEJ010000334.1:0-387 GCF_029211245.1 Robertmurraya sp. DFI.2.37
TGGTTGGAGGTTCCCAGCATGAGGCGGGCAATGTGCGGCACAGCCAGTCCGATAAAGGAAATCGGGCCGCAGAAAGCGGTAGTCGTCGCTGTCAGTAATCCGGTGGCGACAAGCAGCAGGTTACGTGTACGGCGGATGTTGATTCCCAGGTTTTCGGCATAGCGTGTTCCCAGCAGCAGGGCATTCAGAGGCTTTATCAGCAGTATGGTAATCAGCAGTCCCGCCATTGTGACCAAGGAGAAAAAGGGAAGCTGCTGCAAAGATACTCCTCCAAAGTTTCCCATTCCCCAAATCATGTAGGAATGCACCCCTTCTGCCGTGGAGAAAAAGTTGAGCAGGGAGATGGCAGATGAAGTGATATACCCTATCATGATACCTATAATGAGC
>NZ_JARGEJ010000335.1:0-387 GCF_029211245.1 Robertmurraya sp. DFI.2.37
GTAACAGCTCACTAGTCGAGGAGTCGGGCGTGGATAATAATCGGGTATTAAGTTGTCTACCGAAGCAGTGGGATCATTAATATGATCGGTAGGGGAGCATTCCAGTCCGCGTCGAAGGCGTACCGTGAGGTATTCTGGAGCGTCTGGAAAAGCAAATGTAGGTATAAGTAACGATAAAGGGGGCGGGAAACCCCCTCGCCGAAAGACTAAGGTTTCCTGATCAACGCTAATCGGATCAGGGTCAGTCGGGTCCTAAGGCTCAGCCGAACGGCGATGCCGATGGCAGAAACGGTTAATATTCCGTTACTACCTTCAGGAGTGACGTGGAGACGCAGTAGTGACAGTGCCGCCATCTGACGGAATAGATGGTTGAAGGGTGTAGGAGTC
>NZ_JARGEJ010000336.1:0-386 GCF_029211245.1 Robertmurraya sp. DFI.2.37
CTCCTTTTTTGTGTCTCAAAGTGGCGAGTGAAGTGATGATTGTCCTAACACTTGGAGTGGCAATTTTGGAGGTGGGGATAGTACTGGGGTTAGAAAGTGGGGTTAGTTTTTATAAGAACTGGGGTTAGTAAACATGGTTTTGAGAGGGGGTAGTTGGAAGTATGGTAAAATATGGTTTTTTGAATGATAGGTGTAAAATATGCCTTGATACACCCACCCTAAAAACCACCACCTATAAAAAGCATACATTATTATATAACGGATTATCAGTCCTTTTCAGGCGATTATATGGGGTGGATGGAGGGGGAATACCGAGAGAGGGGAGTCTGAAGGTATAATCGGGGGTACCCACAGGGTAACGTTTCATGTTCTCCGGATGGTAAAAG
>NZ_JARGEJ010000337.1:0-385 GCF_029211245.1 Robertmurraya sp. DFI.2.37
CTGATCCGCCTTATTACGATGCGATAGCATACGCTGATATATCAGAATTTTTCTATGTATGGCTTAAAAGAACATTAGGAACTTTGTATCCTTTAAATTTTGCAACTCCTCAGACTCCCAAAACCGATGAATGTACGGCCTTAAAGCATCATCACGGTAATAGCATTGACAAGGCAAAAGAACATTTTGAAAGGAAACTGACGGATATATTTAGAACTATAGAATATCAAACGAATGATATTGTGAGCATTATGTTTGCTCATCAAAGTACGGAAGCATGGACTACTTTATGTAATTCCATCATTGGTTCTCAGATGAATATAACGGGAAGTTGGCCTATGGACACAGAAATGACAGGAGCATTAAAATCGCAAATGGCTTATCT
>NZ_JARGEJ010000338.1:0-384 GCF_029211245.1 Robertmurraya sp. DFI.2.37
TATTACGTGAAATCTGAAGAGAAGAACTGATACTACGGATACTCATTCCTGACTGGTAGCACCGCAGTATGTGTTTGATTCTTATTTTCATTCTTTAAAATTTTTATTCGGTTAATAATACCGGGTTAAAATGCTTTTTAAAGTACAAAAAACAAGACTGAAATGTGGTAATTCTATAGGGTCAATTTTTATTATAATCTTAGTGGCTCAGTTTCGGTTATAAAGGTGGGTCAGGTCACTTTTACAATAGTGGGTCAAGTGACTTTATATTTTCCAAGTGTATCTGAAACTGATACCGTCCATCATCAACACGTAAGCTACTTTGTGCTTCACGCTTTGTGTCTGCCATTCTTTGATTTCTTCGTTCATATTCTTTAAGTGCTA
>NZ_JARGEJ010000339.1:0-384 GCF_029211245.1 Robertmurraya sp. DFI.2.37
TGTACTAGTACTAGTAAAAAGGAGCTGAAATACGAAAATGGAACAATAGATGTTATAAACCTTAAATTATATCAGAAAGAAAATATAATACGACTGTCAGAGATAGCAGATTCTATTCATTATATATCACTAGAAACATCAGACTCTTGCTTGATTGGAGCTATCGATAAAATATTATGGACTGATAATAGTGATATAATTGTAGTAGATAAGGATGTGGCTTCTTCTATTTTTGTATTCAATGATGAAGGGCGTTTTAAATGTCGCATCGGTACACGAGGACTAGGTATGGCGGAATATATTAAAATAGAAGATGTGACTTATGGATATGGATTTATTTATGTATGGGATAGCGTACAAAAGAAAGTCTTGAAATATTCGGAG